>JBIPND010000211.1:0-5876 GCA_044374015.1 Luteolibacter sp.
CTTGACCAGTTGGTCATTCATCACGACGTGGGTGCCGGGGGTGCAGAGATTGCCGGTGGTGCGCTCGTCCTTGCCATTTCCGCCGAGCAGTTGCACTTCGAGGGAGGCGGGGAAATCCTGCTCCAGTTCCATGGTGGCGGGCGACTCGCTGTGGATCATGATGCCGCTGTTGCGAAACGCCCAGCCGGGACCGTCCTTGATTTGCTCGCCGGTGAAGCGGTATTCGAGCCGGAGCCGGTAGTGGGAGAACTTTTTTTCGTAGAACAGGTGACCGAAGCGCTTGTCCCATTGCTCGTAATCCGAGTAGTCCACCTTGATCACGCCGTCGGCGACCCGGAAGGTGTTCTGGAAATTGTCACCGGCTTCGCAGCCCCGGATTTTGGGCGACCAGCCGGTGAGGTCCTTGCCGTTGAAAAGCGATTCCCACTTCGCTTCTTCGGCGAAGGTGAGAGGGCTGGCGGCCATGAGGGCGAGAAGAAGGATGGATTTCATGAGAGCGGAATGGTTCAGGTGGACTCCGGAGAATCAATAAAGACCGGCATCAAGTCGAGAACTGGATTTCTAACCAAATTTGCGGGGCTCAGCGTTTTTCAATGGCGACCAGGGTGATATCGTCCATTTGCGGCCCTTCACCGGTGAATTGTGCCAGCTCTTCCTGCATCCGGGTGAGTACGATCTCAGAACCCAAAGGAGCGGACATCCGGAAGCTTTCGGACATGCGCTCCATGCCGAATTCCTCGTCTCGCGAATCGACCGCCTCCTTCACTCCATCGGTGTAAAACAGCACGCAATCGCCGGATTTCAGGTCCACCTCCTGATCGCGGGTGACGCGTTCGAAGACCGCCCCGCTGTCGATCCCGAGGGCGAGGCCGGGAGAGCGCAGGGGCTCGACTTTGCCGGTGGCGCGGCGGTAGAGCAGCGCGGGGTCGTGGCCGGCGCGGGCGAGCGTGAGCCTGCCGGTGGTTGCATCGAGAATCCCGTAGGCCATGCTGATGAACATGTCTTCACGGATGTCGGGAAACAACTGGCGATTGACGGCGGCGAGAACTTTGGAAGGCGAGGTCTCGCCGGGAGCCACCGAGCGCAGGGCGCTGCGACACATCGCCATCAACAGCCCGGCGGGCACGCCTTTGCCGGAGACATCGGCGATCACGATTCCGAATTGCTGGTTTTCGAGCGGGATGTAGTCGTAGTAGTCGCCGCTGATGATGCGCGCCGGCAGATTGGTGCCGCTGATGCGGAAACCGGCGACCACCGGGTCGGCCTGCGGGAGCAGGATGCGCTGGACCTCGCGGGCGTTTCTCAGTTCGCCCTCCATCGCCCGTTTTTCGTTGGCCTCGCGGTGGATGCGGGCGTTGCCGATGGCGAAGGACGATTGTTCGGCGGCGGCCCGGAAGACCGTGAAGTCGTTGGAATTGAAGCCGCCGTCCTGATGACGGCGGGCCACCACCAGCACGCCGAGATCCTTGCCGGCGTAGCGCAATGGCGAAAGCAGCGCGGAAACATCATCGGTGTAGCGGGTGAAAGCATCGCGAAACGACGGATGGTTTTTCACATCCCTGACGTGAATCGCGATGCCCATCGACAGGCAGTGGCCGAGGATGCCGTCGTCGATGGCCACGCGGGACAGCCGGACATGGCTTTCCAGCGCGCGCGGGTCCCGCTGCGCTTTTTTCCGCACCTCCACCGGGATTCCGATGAGGGGCGGGCATTCCTCCGAGATGTATGAGGGATTGAGGAAATTGTGATCCGCGCCGACGAAGTAAATCGCGCCGCCGCGGGCGGTGACCACCTTGTCGATGCCGTCCACGATGATGCGCGACAGCACCGATGACGACGGTTCGTTTTCGATCGCGAGGCCGAGGTCTCCCAGAAAGCTGAACATCCGCTGTTCTTCGCCTTCGAGATCCTTGAAGCGCTTGCGGATCAGGTGGGCGCGCCGGCGTTGGTTGCGGAACGCCAGCAGCAGCACCAAGGCCACCAGGGCGAGGACGACGATTGCGATGATTTTGGGATCCGGCATCTGCAGGGGAAATCAGGGTTTCAGATCCAAGGATGTCACGAGTCCCTCTAGCGTTGATCCCCCGGATGTTTCGCCTGTCGTTTTTTCTCGGCGAGCTCGTTTTCCAGCATTTTCACCACATTGGAAAACTCCTGGGCATTTCGTTCGCTGGTATCCGATAGAATCTGATGGGCCTCCAGCACATGTTGGGCGCGCTGGATGGATCCCGGAACCTCAGGCCGCACCGGCCGTGCCAGTTTTTCCCGGATCGCATCGACATTGCCGCGCCAGCGGGTGGCAGGCGGATCGATCTCCATCAGGAAATCCAGGCCGAGATCTTCGAGCGAGCGGCGGTTGCGCGACCCGGAATCCGCAATTTGCAGCACGCCTCCATCCAGCGCGGACAGGCGGGCGGCCATACCGGCCAGCGTGCCCATGAAGGTGGAATCCATGCCGCTGCACGCGCCCAGATCCACGACCAAACAGCTTTCACCGGCAGCGATCCGTCCGTCACCGAAAGCCTTCATCGCAGGGCTGTTTAAAAATGATCCCTTCCCTTCACAGCGGATCCAACTGAATCCATCGAAGATTCCGGTTAAAATTGGGCATTCCGTAGTCACTGAGAGAGGGCCGTCATTTCAACGGCGCAGGGCATGGACTATAAAATCAGAAGCGCGACAGGTCAACCTTGCATCTGCAAAATACAGAACTCATTGCCACAGGTAGGATTGTCGTGTCGCCAGCACCCGCTTGCCACGCAGGACGGTGGCCTTCCAGGCCAACACTTTGCCGCCGTCAAAGTAGTTTTCGCCGATCACCGCAAACTCGGCGCTACCTGCCACCGCCGACGCCGCGAACGTTTTTGTCAGGCGCTTGACCCGGCTGGCGGTGGCACCCTGCTGGTATTGGAAAACCACCTCGACGGCCTCTTGGTCCGCGCCGTCGGGGTCATGCCAAAGCAGCGTGTAATACTGTCCGAGACGCTCCCTGCGTTCTTCCATGCTCACCGCACCCCGCAGGCGACGCTCTTTTTCCATCCGGATCATCGGCTCGTCATCCGAGTTCCGCTTTTGATCGCGCAGTTGAAATTGTTTCACCACCAACGTCTCCGGCGGCCCCGCGCAGGCACCGAGCAACAACGCCACTAGCAGACAGTAAAAGGGTTTCACGCCCGCGATTCAATCAGCCGCGACCCGGGATTCAAGAAACAAGAACCGGCCGCACACTTTTCACTTCCCAGCCGCCACCCGCACCCCCGCCCAACTCGAATATGTCCGCGCCATCGAGACCCACGACGTCGTTTTCGGCCTTGGACCGGCCGGCACTGGCAAACCCTATCTGGCGATGGCGATGGGACTCACCCGGCTCAAGCGCCGGGTGATGCCGCGCATCACTCTAACATGCCCACCCGCCTCGGCGAGGAGTCGCGCATGGTCATCACCGGGGACAGCTCGCAGGTCGATCCCAAGCCCGGCGTCCGCTCCGGACTGGCCGAAGCCGAACACGCGCTGCCAGGCATCGAAGGGATCGCCTTCCAGCAGTTTTCCAAATCCGACAGCGTCCGCCACCCGGTGGCCGGCCGGATCGTCGAGGCTCACGAACGCCACCGCGAGTGACCGGAATTACTGGCCGTCGCTGGGATCGGCTTCCACTTTCGGAGTCGCTTCGGGGGTCTTTTTCAGCGCTTCCAGATCTTCGGTGTTAGGTGGCAGCGGCACGTTTTCCTCGACGGCCGGCACCGGCACCGGAGTGGCGGGAATCTGCGTGGCAGGCGCCTCGGGATCGATCACCGTCGGAATCGCACCTTCCGGCGGCAGGCCGGCGGGGTCGATGATCGGAAGTGGCGTTTGAAAGTCCGTCGACAATGGCGGGTAAACTTGAAACTCGCCGGGATTCGCCGTCAGCACCGGGTTGGCTGTGGTGCTGGGATCCTCCACCATGATGCTCGGCACGAAGCCGACTTCACCGCTGTCGAGCTCCACTTTGACGTAGGTTCCGCTGATGGAAATCACCTTCATCGAAGTGTCGCGAGTGAGCAACTTGTCGGCATCCGCGTCACCTTTCGGGCGGGTCTTGAAAAACGCGGTGTTGTCCATCGAGGTGCGGACAAACTGGCCGGCCTTGTAGCTGGGACCCGTGCTGACGGTGGTGGTATTGCTACCGGGGACCTGCAAGGGATCAAAATTTCCGTCGGTGATCGGCCCCGTCATGGTTTCGCACGCGGCGAGACCCAAAACGGCAACTGCAGTCAATGCCATGGTGAACTTCATAGGTGGACCAAGCTAACGCACTGCTGCGGGGAGTCAACGTCATTCCGGCCCGCGCTACTGGCTGCGGCGGACGATGGTGTTGGTTTCGTCCAACAACAGGTTTTTCGAATCCACCGGAGTTTCCGCAAGCGCGAAGGCCATGATCGCCACCCGCTCGCCGGCTTTGATCAAATGCGCGGCACCGCCGTTGATCATGATGTGGCCCGTGCCGGGCTTGCCCGCGAGCACGTAGGTCTCGAGCCGGTTGCCGGTGGTGATCGAGGCGACCAGCACTTTTTCCCCGGCCCACAAATCGGCCGCTTCCATCAGGTCGGTCGGGATCTCGATGCTGCCTTCGTAATCGACATCCGAGCCGGTGATCATCGCCCGATGCAATTTGGATTTCAAAACCTCGCGGAACATGCCGCGGAAGAAAACTCCGCCTGCCCGCCCGGTCAAGCCACAACCGCGGCGTCCGCATCACCGCGCATCCTTTGCGCAATTTTTCCGATCCGCCACCCGCCACCCCGATTCATCTTGTCGCGCACCGGGCGATGAACCACTCTGCCGCCGACCAACCACGAAAGCGTCATGGAATCCGGTGAGACCCCGGAGCTGTCGCGCAGCGGTATCCAGATACGAATCCCCATTGAGCCAATCGTTCGCAAGAACGGTGAAGGCGGGGAGGAGGCCAAGCTGGGAGCCCGAATACTTGCGCTTTCGTCGCTCGTCACCCGCCAGCCGGTTTTTCCGGGGAAGCGGATCCGGGGTCCTCCGCGAAAGAGGGCCGACGAGAGATGACGCCGCGCTCACGGGCACGCTGTCCTCTCTTCGTGAGAATTAGAAAACATCGAAGAGATCCATGAAATACAACACCCTTGGTGCGCCCGCAGTTGCGGCCGCATTCGCCCTGGCCTTAAATGTCTCCACCGCCGCGGTGGTCACCTTTGAGACCGTCACCCTCCCGCCCGCCGCCTATTGGAACGGCTCGGATGGCAGTGGCCCGCTGGTCCTCGAAGGAGCGACCTTCAACAACAACTACAACGCCGAGTTCGACTACTGGTCCGGGTTCGTCGTCTCCAACCAGACCGACACCGCCACGCCCGGCTATTTCAATCAATACAGCGCCTACACCGGTGATGGCGCTGGCGGCTCGGCGAATTATGCAGTCGGTTACTACTCCACCTACGAAACCGCGACCACCAACATCACCTTCGCTGCTCTAACGAACCTGGCCGGCAAAGGCGCGATGATCACCAACACCACCTACGCCGCCCTGGCCTTGCGCGATGGAAGCGGTGCCAAAAAATTCGGTGGAGTCACCGGAAACGACCCCGACTGGTTTTTGCTGACCATCGAAGGTTACACCGGCGGCACGGCGACGGATACGCCGGTGAACTTCTTTCTAGCCGATTTCCGGTTTGCCGACAACTCGCAGGATTTCATCGTCGATGACTGGCGCTATGTGGATTTTTCACCGCTCGGCAACGTCGATGAAATCCGCTTCAGCATGACTTCCTCCGACAACAACGCGTTCGGAATGCTGACACCGAGCTACTTCGCGATGGACAATTTCCTCGCCGTGCCGGAGCCGTCGTCGCTGCTGATCGCGCTCTCGGGATTCG
>JBIPND010000212.1:0-5834 GCA_044374015.1 Luteolibacter sp.
CGATCACGAAGATGTTATCCACGCTCAGCGATTTCTCCACCACGTAGGCGGTAAGGTATTTCGTCGCCGCCAGCTTTCCGGTGTTCACCACCTTGTCCACCGCGTCCACCGACAGGCCCAGATCAAACCAATGCCGGTCATACGCGAAATAGACGAGGACGGAAAACGACAAGCCCAGGGTGATCCAGACGCCGGACCAGCCCAGCGATTCCTTGAATCCGACGACGTGGGATTTCCGGTGAAACACCCCCAGATCGAGCGCCAGCATTGCGAAGACGAAACCTATGAAAATCACCCATGCCCAAATCATCCGGGCGGTTATGGATGGAAGCTCCCGAAACAGCGACTGGAAAAATTGGAAATGATTCCAAACAGGAGGTGCTGGTTTGACCAATCCAGGACAGCACGCGAAACCCATCCGGGCACCTTCTTCCTTCTCCAGGGCCGTATGATCTCGACGATCTGCTCCACGAGATGGGTTTCGCAATTTTGGATCGGAAATTCGGTATGGCCGTAAAGGCAGTCGGGAAATATCGAGGAACACGGCTATTTTGTTCCTTGTCAGTGGGATCGAGGCCGGACAATCTGCCCCCAGCGACGGGTCTGTCGCGACTCCATTCCCAAAACCCCACTTCACGGTGAGCAAATCCACCTCGTTCCTCATTACCGGTATTTTAATTGGCGTGGTCGCTGCGGGCGGCTGGTTTTCCTGGCTCGGCGGCTCGAAAACCCAAGCCACCGCCGGCGTGCGGGTCTTGAAAATCGCCCACGCGCTGCCGGTCAGCCACCCGGTCCACAAGGGGCTGGAAGAACTCAAACGGCTGGCGGAAGAACGCTCGGGCGGGAAATTGAAAATCAATATTTTCCCCAGCGAGCAGCTCGGAACCGAAACCCAATGCTTGGAAAAAGTGCAGGCCGGCACGCTGGACATCACCAAGGTGAGCGCGGCGGCGATCGGCAATTTCGTCCCGTCCTATCAGATTTTCGGACTGCCGTATTTGTTCCGGGACGAGGCGCATTATTGGCAGGTGTTGGAGGGACCGGTCGGCGCGGAAATGTTGGACGTGGTGAAAACCCGCGGCGACGGATCGCCTAGCGGATTGCAGGGGCTCGGTTATTTCGACAGCGGCAGCCGCAGTTTTTACACGGTCAAACCGGTGGCCACCGCCGCCGACCTCAAGGGCAAGAAAATCCGGGTGATGGCCGACCAAGTGGCCATGGACATGGTCCAGGCGATGGGCGGATCGCCGACGCCGATTTCCTTCGGCGAACTTTACACCGCGCTCAAGCAGGGCACCGTGGACGGTGCGGAGAACAATCCGCCGAGTTTCGTGGCGAGCCGCCACTATGAAATCTGCAAAAACTACGTGCTCGACCATCACACTCGGATTCCGGATGTGATCCTCGCCAGCAGCTCGCTGTGGGACTCGCTCGATGCTCAAGAGCGCGAGTGGCTGCGCAGTTCCGTGAAGGATGCCGGCAAGTTCCAGCGCGAACTCTGGGAAGTGGAAACCGAAAATTCCCTCGCCCTGCTGCGCAAGGAAGGCGTCAACATCATCGAGCCCGACCCCGAATCCTTCCGCGCCGCCTCCGCGTCCATCGTCGAAAAATACACCAACGCGACGACCCGCCCGTTGATCGAAAAAATCCGCGCCGCTAACTGATTTATGTGGAATCAAATCAAACGCATCACCGCAGCCTCGCTCGGCTGGGTTTCAATCGCGGTTTTCCTGGTCCTGACCGCCGATGTCTTGTTAGGGGTTTTCACCCGCAAGATCCTCGGCGATCAAGTGCGCTGGACGGAAGAACTCGCACGCTTCCTGCTCGTCTGGATTTCTTTCCTCGGCGGGGCGATCGCCTATCTCGATGACAAGCACCTCGGGGTGGACCTGCTGGTGGACCGCATCGATCCGTCGGCCCGGCGGTTGGCGCGGATCGTGACCCACGGGTTGGTGTTTGCCTTCGCGATGTTTGTGATGGGCATTGGCGGGACTCAGTTGGTGATCGACCGGTTTGATTCGGGGCAGGTGCTTTCCGCCCTGCAAATCAACAAGGCGTGGTTCTATCTGGCGGTGCCGGTGAGCGGTTATGTGATCAGCTTGTTTGCATTCGGCAACGTCATCTATCTGCTGACCGGCGCGCATGACATCGAAAACGCCGAATCCAACGAAGAGGAGGTGGCGTCGTGAGCGAAGGACTTGCCGTGCTGCTGGCGGTTTTCGTCGCGCTGATGCTGCTGGACGCGCCGATCGCATTCGTGATCGGCATCGCCACCGTGATGGCGGCATGGGCGCTGGGATACGGCGACGTGCTGGTCTCGGTGGCGCGCGACATGGGTAACGGGCTGGACAGTTTCGCGCTGTTGGCGATTCCCTTTTTCATCCTGGCCGGCGATCTGATGGGCGCGGGCGGATTGGCCGGCCGCCTGATCGATTTCGCGGCGGTGTTTCTCGGCCGGTTCCGCGGCGGGCTGGCGATGGTGAACACGCTGACGTGCATGCTTTTCGGCGCGATTTCCGGCTCGGCGGCGGCGGCGGTTTCCTCCGTGGGAGGAACCCTGATTCCGGAAATGAACCGCAAGGGCTATCCGAAGGATTTCAATATCGCTCTAACCGCTACGGCTGCCACCACCGGGCTGCTCATCCCCCCTAGCAACGTGATGATTGTCTATGCGGTGGTCGCGTCCAATGTCTCTATCAGCGCGTTGTTCATCGCAGGCGTGATGCCCGGAATTGTAATCGGCCTGCTGATCATGGGAGTGGCGCTCATCGTGAGCCGCAAGAACGGCTACGGCGGAGAACAAGAACACGTCGCCGGCGAGATCAAGCGCTCGGCGCTGGCCTGCACCTGGCGCGCGCTGCCCAGCCTGCTGCTGGTGGTTTTCGTGCTCGGCGGAATTTTGAGCGGCTGGTTCACGCCGACGGAAGCTTCGGCGGTGGCGGTGCTGTGGGCCTTCCTGCTGGCGGTGGTGATTTACCGCGAGGTCCCGATCAAGACGCTGCCGCGACTGGCCATCGGCTCGGCGCGCACCACCGGAATTGTCATGCTGCTGGTCGCGGTGAGCCAGGCGATGAGCGGGCTGCTAACTGAAGAGCAGGTGCCGCAGTTCGTCAGCGAGGCGCTGCTCGGGTTTTCGTCCAATCCGCTGATGATTCTTCTAACGATCAACATCATTCTGTTGGTGGTCGGCACGTTCATGGACATGACGCCGGCGGTGTTGGTGTTCACGCCGATCTTCCTGCCCGTGGCCGTCGGCATCGGAATCGATCCGGTGCACTTCGGGATGATCCTCATCGCCAACCTGTGCATCGGCCTGTGCACGCCACCGGTCGGGACTTGTTTGTTCCTCGGTTGCAGTGTCGGCAAGTCGAACATCGCGAGAGTCTCGATGGCGATGCTGCCGTTCTACGCGGCGATGTTCATCGGTCTGATCCTGATCACCTACTGGCCGGCGCTGTCGCTCTGGCTGCCGAAGCTGCTCGGGGTGATGGAGTAAGAATGGGGAAATCTTGTTCTGTGAGACTCCGATTTCAAGGTTGCGACTCCATGGTGAAGGCAATAGCGTAACGTCATGCATGAGTTACTCCAGCGCATCACCGTCAACCCCGCCCGTTGTGGTGGGCGCCCTTGTATCCGGGGAATGCGCATCCGCGTGACGGATGTTCTGGATCTCCTAGCCGCCGGGCTCTCTTCCGCCGAGATTCTCGAGGAAATGCCGGATTTGGAGGCCGATGATATCCGCGCCAGTGTGGCTTACGCCAGCCGGCGGGTGGACCATCCAGTGCTCGCCGCATGACCCTCCGGCTGGACGCCCAGCTTTAGCCACGCTTGGCCAATTGGCTAGGCGAGAATCTCCCCGTCGCTGCACTTCCTGTTCGAGACATCGACCTGCGCGATGCGGACGATGAGACGATCTATCGAGAGGCTGCCAGGGCGGGAGTCGTCGTCATTACCAAGGATCGCGATTTCGTGGACCTCCAGATCCGCATTTGCCCGCCGCCACAGATCATCTGGCTGACCTGCGGCAATACCAGCGAGGCGCGCCTGAGACAAATCTTCACCAGTCACTTCGCTACCGCACGCAAGTTGATCGAGGCAGGCGATGCCTTGGTGGAAATCACCGGCGCGTGAAAGTGGTCGATGCAAACCGGCTTTTACACCTCGCTCAGGCGCTTTCATGGCGCCCACGGATTCGCCTGATTCCCCATTCGGCATGCTCGGCGATCAATGGATCGGGATCCGCTGCCGCGCGTTGCAGGGCGGGAAGATCGTCGGGCGTTCCGGTGTTACCCAACGCCACGCAGACGTTTCTCAGGAATCTCGGACGCTTGATGCGCTTGATCGGAGATTTCGCGAATAGCGCGCGGAAGCCGTCGTCGTCGAGTTCGAGGAAATCGCGGAGGCGTTTTTCGAAAACCGTCTCGCGCGCGTGAAAGGTCATTTCCCGCGACTCGACCGCAAAGCGATTCCACGGACACGCATCCAGGCAATCATCACAGCCGTAAATCCGGTCACCCATCGCGATCCGAAACTCCTCCGGGATCGGCCCTTTGTGCTCGATCGTTAGATAGGAAACACAGCGCCGGGCGTCCACCCTCCGCGGCGCGGTGATCGCCTGCGTCGGACAGGCGGTGATGCAGGCGGTGCATTTTCCGCAGTGATCGCCGAACGGCGCATCGGCAGTTAGGTCGAGCGTCGTCAGCAACTCCGCCAGAAAAAACCACGCGCCCATCCGCCGGTGAATCTGCACGGTGGATTTCCCGTTCCAACCGAGGCCGGCATCGCTCGCGAAGTCGCGCTCCAGCACGGGACCGGTGTCCACGTAAAACCGCTGCGAGCCGCCGAGCGTTTGCAGTTTCCCGTCAAACTCCCGCAGCCGCTTTTCGATCAGGTCATGATAGTCCTCATTCCACGCATAGCGGGCGATCCGATATCCCCCCTCATGGCCCTCGGGAAACGGGCTACTACCGGGATAGTAGTTCAGCGCCAGGCAGATGATCGATTTACATCCCGGCAAAACCTCGCGTGGATCGCAGCGGCGCTCCGGCGTCCGCTCCAGCCACCCCATCTCGCCGTGTTTTCCCTCCGCGATCCAATCGCGGAAAAGCTCCGCGTGCGTCGCCTCTTTGGCCAGCGCGATCCGGCAATCATCGAAGCCCAGATCCGCCGCCCACGCTTTAACCCGCTGCTCTGCAGAAATCATGATTGATGGGTGAAAAAGTAACGCGCGCTTTCCAAAATGCCCGTCGCCAGCTCGCCGCAATCCAGTCCGGCGGTCTCCACCTTCAGATGGGACGCCTCCTGATAGAGAGGCATCCGCACTTCCAGCAACTCGGCGATGCGTGCCGCCGGATCATCCGTGTGCAGCAGCGGCCGCTCACGATTTCTAGCAGTCCGGTCCAGAATCACCGCAATCGGCGCATGCAGCCAAACCACGTAGCCCAGATGCCGCAGCAAGGCGCGGTTTTCCTCGCGCCCCACCACCCCGCCGCCCGTCGAGATGATCCGCCGCGGAGTATCCGGCGCACTCAATTCGGCTAACAGTTTCGTCTCCATGTCGCGGAAGGCGGCCTCCCCATCCTCGGCGAAAATCGCCGTGACCGGCTTGCCGGCCCGCTGCTCGATCACCTGGTCCATGTCCACCAACGGATAGCCCAGCCGGTGATGGAGCTCGCGCCCCACCGTCGATTTTCCACTCCCCATAAAGCCGATCAGAACAATGTTCTTCGGCGGGGTTCCTGATTCGTTCATGGGCACACCCTAGACTGCCTGCTCCCGGCGTTGAAACTGGAAAATCACCCCAAGCCTCCCCTCTTTAAAAAACCCATTCCACC
>JBIPND010000213.1:0-5813 GCA_044374015.1 Luteolibacter sp.
CTTCCATGCCCACTTTTTTCCGCAGCTAAAGCATTGGGCCACAAGAACTCACGAAGTCTGGGACAGGCTCTATGTAAGTGAGGGGAAAACATCCCTCAACATCCCTACATCCCTCAAGGCTGTTTTCTGCTCTCTTCGGAGCGATCTCGACCGCATCGCCCTCGACCTCACCGGTGCCTCCCGCATCGCCCTGGACATCGAAACCTACGGCGACCGTAAAGGCGATGGACTCGACCCGTGGAAGGGCGACATCCGCCTGCTCACGCTGCGCCGCGAGAACGGCACCATCTGGACCATCGACCTCCGCGCCGTTGGATACGACCTCGGACCGCTCAAGCCGATCTTGGAGGAATCCGGCATCATCGCCCACAACGCGAAGTTCGACCTCCTCTGGCTGCGCGTGAAGTGCGGGCTGTTCGCCAAGCGTGTCCATTGCACGCTCACCGCCGCCCGTCTTCTCGTGGCCGGCACCAAACCCGGCAACGACCTCGATAAATGCCTGGAACGATACCTCGGCATCCAAGCCGCCGCCGACCACAGCCGTTCCGATTGGGCGTCGATGCTGCTCACCGAGGACCAACTCAGCTATGCGGCCCGTGACGTGGCCCACCTCCACAACCTGCTCGGCACCATGGAATCCGAGTTAGAAGCATCCGGCTTGGACACGGTATGGGCGCTTGAGAGCAATCTCCTGCCAGTGGTGGTGGGGATGGAAGCCACCGGGATGCACGTGGAGCGTGAGAAGCTCCGCAAGATCGCCGACGAGGCCCTCAAGCTCGCCCAACAAGCGTCCGACGACCTGCGTGTTGCCCTGGGAAATCCCGGCATCAATCCAGCCAGCCCGAGTCAGCTTCTCGCAGCCCTCCGCGCCAAAGGCATCAAGCTCGAATCCACCACCGAGGAAAAACTCAAGGAAGCGGACGACGGCCACCTGGTTCCCCTGGTGCTGGCATTCCGCGAGGCAAGCAAACGCGCCCAACAAGCCGAAGCCCTGATCGACCACATCAAACACGACGGCCGGATCCACGGACGCTTCGAGCCACTCGGCACCGCCACCGGGCGCTTTTCCTCGAAGGAGCCGAACCTCCAGAACATCGGCCGGGGTGAAATCCGCGAAGCCTTCACCGCACCGGCTGGCAAACACCTCATCGTTGCCGACTACTCGCAGATCGAGCTTCGTGCCGCTGCCGCCATCGCCGGGGAAACGAAGATGATTGAAGCCTACCGGGCCGGGGCCGACCTCCACAAACGGACGGCAGCCACGGTATTGGGCAAACCCGAGGAAGAGGTGACGAAAGACGACCGCCAGTTGTCCAAGGCGTGTTTCTCGGGCGACACGGAAATTCTCACTCCTAAAGGCTGGGTGCGGTTTGAGAATTACGATGGCACGGCGCCAGTCGCTCAGTTCACGTTGCCTGAGGGCGTCGAGTGGAATCCGCCCCGTCCTCGCTCCAACCGCTGGGGACATCCGACTGGAAAAGTCCACTATCAAGGTGACGGGGCAATCAGCTTCGTTCGTCCGCTGGTGTTCCAGTCATTCGAGGACCGTGAGCTGTTCCACCACGAAGACCGCAACACGGATCTGCTCCTAACCGCCGACCACCAGGTTGCGTTCATGACCAGCTCCGGCAACCCAACCAAGCGGGCCGCCATCGAAATCACTGATGGGAACTGCCGCCACTTCATCGCCGCCGGAACCATGGATCGCCAAAAACCAACGCCATGCATGGAAGCTTTCACCCGTACATTGGCCATGGTCGTAGCAGATGGCTATTTCAGCAATCCACGCTGCGTCCACTTCGGTTTTTCAAAGCAGCGCAAAGTGGAGCGATGCCTCAATCTCCTTGCAGAACTCGGACTCACTCCACGCATCTCGGTTTCAGGTCGTGTGACAACCATCCGCATCACGAACGTGGAATGGGTGGAGAACCTGCTCTCCTGGATCACGATCAAAAAAGATCTCTCATGGCGCTGCGTCACCGAACTTCCAGCCGACATCTACCTCGATGAAGCGGGGTTCTGGGACTCACATCTCATTCAGGGCAGCGCGCGTGACAGAGCTTTATTCAGCACCACCTCCAAACAAACGGCGGAGGTCATGCAAGCGATGGCGGCGACGAGTGGCACTCCCTCGGTGCTACGTCATGAGCCACGAACAAACGAGAAGCATTCCGACATCTGGAACCTCTCCTACATCCACAATGGCCCAACCACATGGCGTGTATCGTGGAATCTCAAGCCGACAGGACGGCGTGAAAAAGTTTGGTGTGTGCAAGTGCCATCAGGAGCGATTCTGATCCGTCGCAACGGCAAAGTTTGCGTGCAGGGCAATTGCAACTTCGGGCTCATCTACGGCCAGTCCGCCCCGGGCCTCGTTCGCTATGCCGCCACCTCCTACGGCGTGACCATGAGCGAGGACGAGGCCACCCGGATCCGTCAGGCCTTCTTCCGCACCTACTCGCGTCTCCGCCAGTGGCACGGCATCAGCCACAATCAGGCAGAGGAAGGCGTCTCGGAAGTAAGGACCCGCACCGGCCGTCGCCGCCTGGTTCCCGACACCGCCAGCGACTGGGAGCGCTTCACCGCACTCGTGAACACGCCGGTCCAAGGCGGCACTGCCGATGGCATGAAACACGCCCTCGTCCTCATCCACGAGCGTCTCCCGAAGTCGGCCCGCATCGTCTCCACCGTGCATGACGAGGTGGTGGTCGAGTGCCACGAGCAATCCGACGACGAGTGCCGGGAAATCATCACGACCGCGATGGTCGAAGCCATGGCCGCCCTCTTCCCAGAGGTGCCGGTCGAAGTTGAGGCAAACATCTGCACCACCTGGGCCGAGAAATGAACTCCGACGACTACTCACGAAAGCAGAGGGCCCGCGACGCGGAATACCAGCGGGAATACAGGGCGTGGATCAATTCCCTTCCGGCCGACGAACGCCGCAAGCTGGAAGCCCAAGGACTCGCCTCTCCGTCCCTCGCCCTCCACGGCAATGGATCGGCCAAGGGTGACGCCGCCGACAGTCCGCTCATGCGCCAGGGGAATGATCCCGCCCTCATGCCGGAACCGGAGCCGGAGCCTTCGAGCGGTTCCTGCGACGCCGAATCCGTGCATGGTGCGATCCGTCGCGTGGTGGCTGAAATCCTCTGCCACAACAACGCCCGCCTCACCACCGAGTGCATCGCCCTGGTCAGCGGTCTGGCCTACACCGGCTCGTCCATGACCGAGATTGCCAAACGCCACGGCATTTCCCGTGCGGCGGTTTCCAAGCGATGCGTGGAGCTCACCGAACTGCTCGATCTTCCGCCGTCCCGCGCCATGCGCTCGTTGACAGCCCGCAAGCGGTATCGAGACGCCCGCCTCAAATCCACCCGATCCCATGAACCAAGTTCTCCACCTCCCCACCGCAAAAGCTAACATCAGCCCGATTGGCCTCCAGTTTACCGGCGAACTCACGCTCGACGAATGGAAAAGTTTAGCTCCCGCGCTCGGTCAAGCCGCCCGTTCCGTGTCCTTCGTGATCGGTGACTGGCTCGTCTATGGCGACAGCCTCTTCGGCACGGATGGGCCACCTTCCAAACGGGTCGCTTCGCAGCTCTACGAATACGCGTCGCAACACACCGGCATCGACATCGCCACCCTGCAAAACTTCGCCTACGTCTCGCGGAATGTGCCCTACCCGCTGCGCACCGAACAACTATCGTGGGAGCACCACCGCCTCATCGCGAAGCTGCCCGAACCGGAGCAGGCCACCTGGATTGAAACCTGCATCTCCGAAAACCAGTCGGGCCAGCGGATGTCCACCCGCCGCCTGCGCAAATCGCTCAACCTCGGCCGCGTCGCAACCGACCAGGATCTCGAACCGGACGACTCCGACAAGGGCATCGAAAACCACCTCCCATTCGTGAACCGCCTCGTCGTCTGGTGGAAGCGGATGCAGGCCGACCGATTTCTCGCCGACGCCACCGACGAACAACGAGCCGCCATCAAGCGCGACCTCGAACCCGTAATCTCCATCTACAACCAACTCTGATCCCACACATCCATGGAACTCCTAACCAGCATCCTCACCTTCATCGGCTTCTTTGCCGTCACCTTCGGCCTCGCCGGAACCATCACCAAATGGATCAAGGCGGCCGAGGAGCGCAAACTCACCGCCGCCGACAACCACCGCGAGATCACCACCTCGCTCAAGCGCATTGAAGAAACCCTCCGTCACCACAAGCCATGAACGCCCACCTCACCGAATGCCAAGCCGCCATCGATGCGGTGAAGGAACTGCTCGAAACCCACTTTCAGGATGCGGAGGACAGCGCCGATGAAGACGGCAAGTTCAGCCTCGGGTTCCGCGTCACCTTCGACCGCTCGCACTCACCCACCAAGCTCAAGGTGACCTGCCGGGTCTCCAAGGTGACCACCGACGAGATCGAGTGCTCCATCGACGATCCAGCCCAGTCTAAATTGCCCCTCTGATGGCTACCCGCGCCCGTCCAGTGTTCCGAGGTGCCAAGCCACCCAGCAGGCTGGAGAAGCGCTTTGAGATGCTGTGGCAGGCGCAAGGTGGTCCGGAGTTGGAGAAGGAATTCCGCTTCCACCCCACCCGCCGCTGGAGGGCCGACTTCGCCCACCTCGAATCCAGGACCCTCGTCGAGATCGAGGGTGGCATCTACATCAACGGCCGCCACAACCGCCCCGCCGGATTCGCCGCCGATCTGGAAAAATACCTGGAGGCATCTCTGGCGGGTTGGCGGGTGATCCGCCTCGGTCCAAACGAGCTAACCACGGCTCACATCGAGCGCCTCGTTTCCCTGGTGCAGCCCGGTTGACTCCCGGCGCGGGGCATGGCTCCGCTTTCAATCCTCGTCACCGGTTCATCCGGATTCATCGGCACCCAAACCGTCCGCCACCTTCACGAGGCAGGGCACAAGATCACCGCCTTGGACTACATGCCGCCCAAGGAGCCACTGCCATCCGGTGTGAGGTTCGAGCAATGCGACATCCGCCAGGGCATGTTCCCCAACCTCTGCTTCGATGCCGTGGTCCATCTGGCCGCTCTTGCCGGTGTCAGGCCCTCCATCGACCGCAAGCTCGACTACGAGATGACCAACGTGATTGGCACGCTCCGACTGCTGGACTTCTGCCGCCGCATGCACGTCCCCACCTTCGTCCTCGCCTCGTCCTCCAGCGTCTATGGGCCGGATTCACCGCTGCCCTTCGCCGAGGACGGTCCCACCGACCCGTGCAGCCCCTACGCTCTGACCAAGCTCCACGCCGAGCACTGGTGTCGCCTCTACTCCCGCCAGCACGGTCTCCAGGTCCGCGCCCTGCGGTTCTTCTCAGTCTGGGGACCCGGCCAGCGCCCCGACCTTGCCCTTGAATCCTTCCAGCGGGCCATCGAGCAGGACCAGCCGGTCAAAGTCCTCGGTGACGGCAGCCAGCGGAGGGATCTGACCCACGTTTCCGACGTCGTGCGGGCCATCCGCCTCGCCATCGGGTTCCAGGGAGCCGGATTCGAGGCCTTCAACGTGGGGACGGGCGTGAACCACTCCGTCATGGACATGATCGCCCACGCTTCCTCGAAAACGGGCAAAAAACCGGTCGTTTTACACTCTGCTTTACACCCAGCCGACGTCCAAGAAACGCTGGCCGACACTGAGAAATCCCTTATTCTACTAGGGTTCCAGCCGCTTCACCCGTTCCAGATCTAGCCGGTCCGGGCGTGAAAAAAGTGTAAAGCTGAAAAAGGCACCTTTCACAGGATTTGGATGGGGGTGGGGAGACCCAAGGACTGTGACGGGGTCGTAAATAGATTT
>JBIPND010000214.1:0-5809 GCA_044374015.1 Luteolibacter sp.
TGCGTGTATGGATCTACAGACAGGCTCCCTGGGGCGATTCCATCGCCCGCCTCAAGGAAGTCTGGGGCGGCATTTATTCATAGTTTTCCACACCGATCCATGTGCAACGAAAGAGGCTCTTCGCTGAGCGCCAGCTTCCGCCTGCGGCTTTCGCGAGCCGCGGCTATCGCTTGAATCTGCGGGTGATCATTTGCTGGCTGCTAGGAATTTGCTTTCTGCGGGAGGCTCCTGAAAGAGCCATTGGGTCGGACCGGAGGGCGGGGAAAAGGGGGGGGGGCGTCCTCAAACACCGGCTTGCCGCCATCGCCACGCGCCATCACGTGGTAAACCGCTCCCGCCGCCTCGTATCGCAAAGGTCGTGCCATGGAACCTTCCTAAAAGGGAGAGTTTCAGCCATCAATGCTTGTTAGTCGGGACTGACCCTTTCGAGGCCAGCGCGAAGGTGACATCGGCGGTTCCTCACATCCAAGAAGAGGACGGCCACTTTCACGTCGATTTGTGGGTCCATTCGACCTATCTCGATCTGGCTGAGCATGGCTGTGAGAGAAACGTGATTCCGGTTCGATTTTGGGACGCAAAGGCGCTCTGCCATCATGGTCCCGGTCCCGGCATTGTTTTTTGGCAGCGCCATTTGGAAGTGCTCGGCGATTTGGACGAACTCGCAAAAACTAAACCGGAAGCTGCGGAGCGGGCGGAATTCACGGAGATCGTCTGTAAGCAGGCGATGGAAAGTTGTCGGAAACGCGCGCGGGAGGAATACGAAAAGCAGGTTTCCCGCAAGGAGGAGGCAAAAGGGGAAGTCTCCAACAGCTGGATCCGTCCGCCCGACGACTTTGCACGGGATGTGCGTATTCATCAGGCAATTGATGAGCTTCTGGGAAACGCGTTGCCTGCGGAACTCGTTGAAAAGGGAAGGCAGGAATATCGTGATCACCTCATTGAGGCATACAAGGCCGGGACAACGGGCGTCAAACTGAAGACGCCTGAGGATACGGAGAAGCTGAGGAAGATGGCGAAGAGAGCCCTGAGTAGAGCCAAAAACTATCGGGCGGCAGCTGCCAGCGAACTGAAGGTTTTGTCGGAGGTGGCAGCAGACGTCACGAAGGCGAAAGCCGAGGCTGACATCATCCGAACGGAAGCGCAGCGTTTACACAACGACGCGACCGCAGACGCTGCGGCGGCAAAGCTCGCCCTTCAAGCGGCAGAGCTTGATCGGCTGGCGGCCGCAACGGCCAAGGAAGTAGCGAAAACACAAGCAGAGAGAGAGGCGGCTTCCATTGTGAAGATGGCCAATCAAAAGCTTTCGGCGGTCATATCTCGCGAAGGAGCAGTTGCCCAAAGGGAAGCCGCTCTACCGGCCAGGGTGGCCGCGGCCGAGGCGAGTGGACTCAGGCTGGCGATCAAGTTTTTGTTCAATCTCGAGTCTAAGGATTCCGCGGTAGAAAAGCTGAAGGGAGAGATCGTATCAGGCATCGAAACGTTTAAGAAAAGCCTTGAGGAGAATATTTGGAAGAAGGTCTTCCAAAGTGTGGCGAAACGGTTTCCACGAAGTAGCGAAGCTAAGGATGTGGAAGTCGAGTTGGAAGGTTTTTTGCAGGATGAGAAACGCGGATTCCTGGCGCGGGTCTTCGGCGCATTGGGTGGCTCGAACCGGGAGATCTCGGTCGAAAATCTACCTGTGGTAATCGAAGAATTCCAAAGCCGGACCCGGGTCGAAGCTCTCAGGGAGAGCCTTGCTGAAATTCGCGGTGGGCGGACAGACGACGGTGACAAGATGGATGAGGAAGCAATACGCGCGGAAATCCGAAGCGACGCCGGAAAATTCCAAAGTGGAGTTGTGGCTCAGACGAAGGTGGCACTGCTGGGGCTTAGCCGCTTTGTTTTTGGAAAAGAGTCGGTGGGGGGCGTCATTGAGACGAAAGAAACGGAGGAGGAAATGAAGTCGGTGCTCAAGGACGAGTATGACCGGCGTGCCGCACTGCTGGAAAAAGCGCTGCCGATCCTCGAGAGTCAGGATACTGCCTTCGCGGACGAAGTAAGGAAGGTGATCGGCACGTGGCCGAAGGTGCCGGCGCAATCAATCCGCCCGTCGGATCAACAAAAATCCACGGAGAACGAAGAGCCCAAATTCGAATAGAATGCGAACCCTCCACACCGTGGCCACGATCTGCATGGAACGGCGACTGCACCGAGATTGAAAAGTTGGAAGTTGGATAGCGCTCCATGCGACTATCGCGCGGAAAATGGTGGCTGCGTATGGCGGGCCGATCCGACAAACCTGAATCAAAACCGAACCGGCAGGTTCGGTTTTCGGCAGGATCGGGAAAACGATTCAGGCTGGCGCATGGTCCGCGTAGGCGCCGGTAGAACTGAAGATGGATGATCGGACCGAATGACTCGGTCGAACCGGTCGGTGCGGTTGGATTGAACCCATTCGGTTCCCAACACGACTCCGAAGGTGGGGGCGATCAAACCGGTCCGTGCGGTCGAGGCTGAGCCCATTCGAATCCCGCCACGCTGGCAAGTCACCGAACCGGTAGGTGCGGTTGGATTGAACCCATTCGGTTCCCAACACGACTCCGAAGGTGGGGGCAATCGAACCGGTCGGTGCGGTCGAGGCTGAGCCCATTCGAATCCTGCCACGCTGACAAGTCACCGAACCGGTCGGTGCGGTCTCAAGGGGACGCCTTTTATGCCGTTCCGGAAACCCCCAAATCCGGTTGGGTTTTAGGGGAGGTCAGTTTCAATCCCGTTGGAGGGTGTCATTTCTCAAGGTGCCATGAGCAACCAAACCAGCACCCAAATCAACACTCCCGAAGACACCACTGTAACCGTTGGTGATCAAACTCAAATTGCACCAGTTAGTCAGGATGATGGCGGCATTCACGCCGCATCCTTCGTGACGTTAGATCAGATTATTCGGGAAGGCCAGCGTGCTTTCCGAAAAGTCGGTCCGGCTTTCGAACGCATCAAATCCGAGAAACTGTGGGATGACTTCGCTACCGGATGGACCGCCTATTGCGGCTCGCACGGTTGTTCCCCGACCCACGCAAACCGCCTCATTCAGGCCGCGCGGGCCGACAAGGTGATCCGGAACGCCCTGCAAAATCGTTCTGATTCTGAGTATCCCCAGAACGCGTGGCAAATCCGGTATTTGGTTGCCAAGCTCTCGGATAGTGAAATTGTGAAGTCTTGGAACTTGGCCCTTGAAAATGCTGAGGACCGGAAGCCCCTTCAGAAGGACGTCCAGGCGGCGGTGAAACATATCCTCGGTGAAAAAGCTATTGAGAAGCCGGAAAAGAAGCCGAACAAGAAAGCCGAAATTCTGGCGCGTATCGAGCGTCTCCACGACCTGATTGTGAAGAGGGAACAGTCCCGCGAGGAGGTGAGTTTCGAGAAGGTTGAAATGGCGTTCAATAGCCTAAAGGCCGCCGTGTAGGCACTCTCAGAATACAAGTTAACTCGACTCGATGAGAGGAGAGATGATTGCGGAATGAACCTCATCCAAGGACTTTCTCAACCACCCGTTTGACGGCCTAGGGGGTGCATTTGTAGCCCCAAGAGTTGAGGATTTCCGTGCGTTGCACGAGAGTAAGCTTGTTTCGCTCCCAAATATCCCAGTGGATCCAGAGGGCCACATCACGCAACATGGTGACCTCCCGAGGGTTATCTGTATTGACGCCGAGGGTTCGGTAGGAGACGGCGAATTTGAACGATGCTGATTCGATTGCAGGGAAATTGATTCCGCCTTTGACAAATCCTTTCCACGCTGCACCCAGCGCGGTTTTCCGCAAAGTCCTCGCAGGGCATGGTGGCGGCGTATTCCGTCAGGTGGTGGGCGGGGTCGTAATCCATCACGGGCTCACCGGATTCGTAGGGACCGCCGAAGGCAGTCAGGAAGCGTTTGCTGATCATGACAAGGGGCCAATTGTCGGCCACTGCATGCGCCCATTCGTGGCGCAGCACGTCGGTCAGGCGGATGTGGCGTCCCTGAATCAAATCGGAGAGTTGGGCACCGGTGATGGTCGGGATGTAAATGTCGCCCTGATACCAGTCGTGACGGCTCCACGACGCGGCGACCCAATAGACCTCGACTTCATCGAGCCGCTTGTGCCAGAACCAGAGCGATTCCAAATCACGGGTGCCCGTGTGGTTGGCGCGGCAGACATCCTGATAGCTGATGGTGTGCCGGCGCGGTTGGCGCGGGGCTTTCCGTTGATAGGGCATGACGGGAAAAGGTTGGAGAACTCCCGCCGGAAGGCAAGCCGCCGGCAGGAGTTCTCACAAGTTTCAACTGACGGCAGCGAGCTTGCGCGTCCCCATCTGCGGTGGTTGGGCTGGGAAGGATCGAGTTGGCCTACAATTTGAAAATTCAGCGGCGTTTCGCACGTGTGTCGCTCCATTCAAAAAATTCCGCTAGAAGTAGGCGCTTGCAGGAGGAAGTCACGTTGGTCACTGTGACTTGGAATTTCGCACCGCCAAGTTCCGTGCGCTTCATCCGAAAGCGTTCGCCCATCTGTAGGTAGGGGCCGGTGCGTCGCTTGTATTGAAATAGGGCGATCATGGCCATGCTCCAGGTTGCCACGCCTGAAAAGTGCGGTTGAACTCCCATACCAATGAACGTATTGCCCGTGAATTCATCATGTGATTACGTATGGCGGATCAAGCCGCGCCGTCAAACTCGTGGCGAATGTTAAAATCGCCTGCATGAAAACCCATTCACCAAACCGTGCTCTCTCAAAGACCAGAAACGGCTTCGCCCTGGTGGTGACGCTGAGTCTGATGATATTGCTCACGGTGATCGCTGTCGGCCTGCTTTCCCTGAGTACCATCAGCTTGAGAGCTTCCGGGGCCTCGGCGGACGGTGCTGTTGCCCGCTCCAATGCACGCATGGCGTTGATGTTGGCTCTTGGCGATCTGCAAAAACACGCAGGGCTGGACACCCGGGTCACTGCCCGGGCCGATATTCTGGATGAAAAAAATCCTCCGGTGGTCGGTGTTTGGAAGAGCTGGGAGGGCAGCGACCATGATGACAGCGGACGCCCAATTTCCCCCGGGGACTACAAAAAGAGCAAAGAAGGCAGGTTTCTGGGATGGTTGACATCCGGAGATCCTGCCGTGACGTCATCCTCCACTTCTCCGCCTTCCACTGGCAAGACGGGAGACAGCATCACCTTGCTCGGCGAGGCTTCGGTTGGAGGGGGGGGGGACCGGAGCAAGCTACAAATCCATCTGGCACCTTCCAAAATCAACGCGAACAACCGGAGCGGTGCCTTTGCGTGGTGGGTCAGCGGAGAGAATCAAAAAGCTCGGCTACCCAAGCCATACGAACCCAGCGATGACACACCCGGTCGTTGGGCGATCTCGCAGAAATCCCACGTCACGGTGGATCCGAAGCCCTTCGGCATGGACAGCCTGTTCGTCGATCCCAAACCCGCGGATCTCTCCATCACATTGAAACAAAGCGACTTGATTGCCACCGGATCCGCGATGAAGCCCTCGCGGGAGTTCTTCCACGACCTCTCCACAACCTCCACGGGGCTCCTGACGAACACCGCCACCGGCGGCTGGCGCAAGGACTTGTCGCTGCTCACCGAAAATTGGGACCTGCTGCCCACCAGCGGGCTGCCGTTCTTCCGCGTCAAGCCCGGGGAAGACATTCTCTATGAGCGGGCCACGACCAGCAATCCGACACCCGGCAGGGGTATGCTCTACCCGTGGTCATCCTATCGCAACGTCACCACGATGGCACTTGATCGTCAGGGGGCCGCCAGCAGTTGGCAACACCTGCAGCAGCACTTGACCGCCT
>JBIPND010000215.1:0-5803 GCA_044374015.1 Luteolibacter sp.
ACCGAGGTCAAATCGATCCGGGCCGGAAAAATCAACGTCTCCGACGCCTTCGCGCGCATCGAGAACAACCAGATTTTCCTCTACGGCTGCGACATCCAGCCGTGGCAAACCGCCGGCGACTGGTTCAACCACCTCGCCAAACGCCCGCGCCGGCTGCTGCTCCACAAGCGCGAGATTCTCAAGCTGTCCGTCGCCACCGCCGTCAAAGGCTGCACCCTGCCGCTGCTGCGGATCTATTGGAAAGACCGCCGCGTGAAGGTGGAAATCGGCGTCGGCAAGGGCAAAACCCACTCCGACCAACGCCAGGACCTCAAGGAAAAAGTCGAACTCCGCGAAGCCCAGCGCGAGATGTCCCGCTTCAACCAGCGCTGAGCCCCAGTTAAGGAGCAGGGACCTGGCTGTCCCTCTCTTCCTTTCGCCCTGCTGCGATTCCCCCCTCCCGGCACAAAATTACATTCGCCCTTCGAGGACGAATATCCTCCAAAGCCATCCTCATCCGCGAACTGGGACCCGTGGACTACGCCCGCTTCATCCAGCAATACGAAGAGGGAACAGGCGACTACACCCGCAAATCATCGATAAAGACGGCCGCAAGGAATTCGTCGTTCGCCCCCATCGGCGCGAATCCTTTAAGGATTCGATCCCTGCCCGTGCCAACCACCCGGCACCGCGTGCCGGGCTGGTATGACAGCTCCCGTTGGGACCGAAGATTCCTCCGGGGAGGCGGAAGATGTGGCAAAACCCAGGGCGCGAGCCACCGGAACCCGTGCGGAGAAATGTTTCCACCCCGGAGGGGCGGCGGAATCGCGATTCATCTCCGGGTGAGCAGATGGGTTTTTACAGGAGGAAACAGAGGGGTTCTTCTGTTGCATCCGAAACCCAACCCGGTTCCATCCTCCCGTGCCGCCTGACGGCCGAGTGATTGTTAGACGAGGCTGACGCCTCATCAAGGAGCGGCGGACTCCGGCCGCCTTGCCCATGGGCATGGATGTCGAAGTCGGGCGGCTTGCGCTTTTACTTCCCGCCGGGCACGTGCCACGCCGCGATTTTCTCCCGCAGTTTTTCCACGATCTCCGGATGCGAAGATGATAGTTCGTGTTTCTCGTGCGGGTCGGCCTTGAGGTTGTAGAGCCGGACGGGTTGTTTGTCCCAGAGGTGGATATTCTTATAGTCGGTGGTGTCGCTGCCGTGTTGGCGGAGCAGCAGTTTCCAATCCCCGGAGATGCACCAAAGGTATTGGAGTGTGCCGTCGGGATCGCCGGGGGTCATGTTGTGCACCGAGTGGGCAACCCCGAACAGCGTGTTGCGCTCTTGCCGCGCGGTTTCATCGAGCAGATTGATGCCCGGCAAATCCTTCGGGGCTTCGATCCCGGCGGCCGCGGCGATGGTTGGGAAAAAGTCGATGGCATGGGCGAGATCCGATGAGCGGCCGGGTTCGAGGCGTCCCGGCCAGGAAAGCAGGATGGGCGTGCGGATGCCCATTTCGAAGGGCGAGCTTTTCGAGCGCAGCGCATAACCTTGCCAGAGTTTCTGGTTAGGATCGGCGGCGTTTTCGCTGGTGGCGGCCCAGCCGTTGTCACAGATGTAGATGACGAGGGTGTTTTTCCCCAAGCCTCTGCGCTCAAGATTATCTAGCAACTCACCGCAGGTTTCGTCGAACCATTCGCACATGGCATCATACTTGGCGACGTCGGCGGCGCGGCCGGGGCGGCGGTATTTTGCGAGCAGGCGTTGGGGCGGATTGTGGGGCGTGTGAGGCAGGAACGGCGCATACCAGATGAGAAACGGTTTGTTTTCCTGGGTCGCGTGGTCGATGAAATCGGTCACGGGTTTCAAGCCCTCGCGGCCGATTTTGAGCCCCTCGTCGCCGTGGCGGCCGCCGCGTTCCGGATCACCGTGGGTCATGCCGTGGGTGAAGCCGCCGTCTTCGAACGAGCCCTCCCACCACTTGCCCGACTGGTGGGCGAGGTAGCCGTTAGAGGTGAGGAGTTTCACGAAGCCGGGGAACTGGTGGAACGCTTCCTGCACGGGCAGGTCGAGCGCGGCGCGGTTGTTTTTCCCGTCCACATCATTTCCCGTGACCCCGTGTTCGAACGGATAACGCCCGGTGATGAGGGTTGCCAGCGACGGCCGGCACAGCGGCGACGCGACATAGCCGCGCTCCAACAGGACGCTGCGCTTAGCCAGTTGGTCGAGGTGCGGCGTCTTGATGTGTGCGTGACCCATGAAACCATAGTCGGTCCATCCCTGGTCGTCGGATAGTATCACAACGATGTTGGGTTTTTCCGCCGCGGAAACCATTGCGTGCGCAAGCAGGACGACGAGCAGAATTGCGTGACTTTTCATCTGGTGATCGGATGCCGGGCTCCGGCTTATTTGAACCGCGCTCCGGTGACGAAGAGCAGCCCGTCCTGCGAGGCGGCGCTTCCGCGATACATGCCCCAGCGGAAGTTGGTCTGCTCCGACTGCCTGTCATAGTGCCCCGCGCCGACTTTTTCGCCGTTGAAAAACACCTCATACTCGTGGCCGTTGTCCCGGACTTTGAGGAGGAAACTTTTCCCGACCATGTTTTTCGCGATGGTCTTGTCCTCCTGATGCCTGCGGTGGTTGAGCACGATGTCGCCCTGGTCCGTTAGGTTGATCATGACGGACCAATCAAGTTTGGGGCTTTTCGCCTGGAAGATCGCGCACCCCAGCGGCTTGACGATGGTGTAGGTGCCTTCCCACTCATGCCAGTCGCCGCGGCCCCATTTCAACTTGCTGAAAGCCTCGACCCGGGGCGCGCCCTTGCGGGTGTTGCGCACATTGTATTCGCCCTTGAACAGGCGGAAAATCTGGGTGTTGCCGTCCTCTTGATACCAGCGGGTCCAGTTAGGGAAGTCCTTGCGGGGGATGACGCTGTTGCCAAGGGTGTGGATGGAAATGTCCTTCGGGATCGGATGCCTGCCCTTCACGGATTTCTCCAGCAGGTCATGTCGAACCGAGATTTTCGAACCCTTGATTCCGGTCTTCGAATTGACTCCGATGGGAATCTCCTTGTTCTCCAACAGCGATTCGAACGAAGGATCCGAGCCCTTCTGGGTGTAAAGCTCGCTCACTTCCGGCTTCGCAAAACCGGCAAGTGGCAGCAGCGCAAGGCTCAGCAAGGTGGTGATCCATGGCAGGGCGGTGGGTTTTTGTTTCATAGTCGTTGGGGTGGTTTTCAAAACGGGTGGCGAGCGGCTGCTAGAAGCATCATTGCGGTTGATTCTTGCGCGTGGGCGGCTTGGGTTTTGCTCCCCTTTGACGGCCTTCGGACGGCCTTCGGACGGATAGAGGAACGATGGGCTAGCCACTTTTCCGGCGGGGCGGCGCGCGGCGGGATTGGTGCCGCCGATCTCGGTGCTGATTTGATCGGCGAGGGCGGTGAGTTCCTTGACGATCTCCGGATGGTCGGCGGCGAGGTTGGTTTTCTCGCCGATTTCCCGGTCGAGGTTGTAGAGTCTCGGGTTGCTGGCTTTCGCATCGGCCGGCACCGGGCGGCCCATCGTTTCGTTCTGGGGCGCGAGGGCGAGTTTCCACGGGCCTTTGCGGACCGCATCCAGATGGAACCGCGAAAAGTAATACTGCACGCCGCGCGGTGAATCCCGGGTCTTGCCGAGGAGTAGTTGTGATAGATCCCGGCCGTCGATGACGGGTTCCGGCGGCACGGTGCCGCCGGCGAGGGCAACGGCGGTGGGCAGCAGATCGATGGTGCCGGCGATGGCATCGACGGTGGTGTTAGGTTCGATTTTCCCCGGCCACCAGGCGATGGTGGGCACGCGCACGCCACCTTCCCAGGTGCTGCCTTTGCCACCGCGCAGCGGGCCGGAGCTGCCGCTGTCGGCGCCCTTGATCAGCCACGGGCCGTTGTCGCTGGTGAAGATGACGAGGGTGTTAGGGGCGGATTCACGCAAGGTTGCCAGCACCCGCCCGGTGGACCAGTCGAGCTCCTCGATCCAGTCCCTGATCCGTCCGTTAGAAGATCTGCCGCGGAATTTCTCGCCCGGCACATCGATGCGCGGGCCGTAACAACCGGTGAGCAACTGTGCGCGCGAAACCGAGCAGACCGGCGCGGCATAGAACGAGGTGAGCTTCATGCCCTCGGCGGCCATGCGGTCGAGCTCGGGGGTTTTTTGTTTCGTCGCGCCGAAAGGGCCGATGTCGCCGTAGCCCATGTCATCAATGAAGATGATGACCAGATTCGGTTTCGCTCCGGCAGCGATGGCCGGGCTGAGGGCGCTGAGAAGGAGGAAAAGCTGGAGGAGCTTCATAAAACCTATTCCGGATCGCTCTCCGCGTCGGGAGCGCCGGTGAGTTTGTAAAGACGGAGGGTGGAGGGCGCGGGGATCGGTGGCTGCCTCGGGCGGTCGCGATTGGGGCCGAGGGTTTCCCATTGCATCACATAACGCACCCCCGGCGTGCCGCAGGTTCCGGAATCATTGGCGCGGCGCATTTCCATGCCGGGGAAGTCGTTGGCGATTTTCCGCAGCGCGTGCGGCAGCTGCGGGCCGGCGGAAGCAGGCTGATCGATCAAATCCAGCGTCCGCGCGTCAAATGACAGCGAGCCCGCGCCGTAGTCCTGGTGGTTGATGCCATTGCCCGAGCCGCCGCGCCGATAGGTGAAGATGAGCCTGCCCTCGTGGTCTTTGAAAAAACGCGGGTAGGTGACGCGGTCCTCGAGCACTCCGGTCATTTTTGCGGGTGTGAGGCTGGTGATGTCGCCGGGTTTGGCGGTGCGGAAATAAACGAGCGGGACACAATGCATGTTTCCCGAAACGTGGAGATCGCCGGCGCTGTCGAGGGCCATGGTGACCGAGTTGTGCGAGTCCCAAATGACCTGCGAAGGCAACTTCTGATAGGTCCAGGCGGAGGAATCCAGCGGCCGGGCCGCCACGGTCATGTGGCGCTCCGCATCATAGTAGGCGGCATACTGGCGGTCGGGGGTGGTGAGCAGGCTGAACCCGACCGGAAACTCGGAAGGGACTTTTGAGATCTCAAGCGTTTCGGACAGGACCAGTTCTCCCGAAGCGGCGGACCCCGTAACCACGGCGGCGATCAAGCATGGCAGAATCCTCATGGTTTGCGGATACGCGGGTCGTCCCCGGAGTATTGCGCCCGGCTCTGGAGAGAAATCCCGGGGCAGCAAGTCAAACCCGGTGTGCTACTTTGAGGCACACGAGGTGACTGCCCATGCGGTTCCAATCCTGGCGATTTTTAAAGTCCTTTGGGGTGGCGCATCACATGTCCCTTGCCCGCCCGGGTCTGCGGTTTCCAGCTGGGTCCGGAGCGGGCGCCGGGGCCGCCGGTGTCGAGACGCAGGCCGGCGACGGTCATGAAGACGTGGCCCTTGCGGATGTAGAGGGTGATCCATTTGCCTTCGCCCTTTTTGCCATAGCTGAAATAGCTGTTGGAGGGCATCGAGCCTTTCATCAGGCCAGCCTCGCGCAGCACGTAGGAAACCGTGCCGGAGCAATCGTAGCCGGAATCGTTGTTCTTGGCGTGGCCGCCGCCCCATTTGTAGGGCATGCCTTGCAGCCGGTTGCCGGCGGCGATCGCGCGTTTCACGGCGGCGGGCGCGCTGCGGGGCGCGTAGGCGACCCCGTTTTTCAAGAGCGCGGTGCGGCCGTGCTCAAAGCGGTAGGAAACCGGGCGCTTGGCCTTGACCTGGTTGGAGCAGGAGGTGATCGCTCCGCACAACGGCAACAGCGCAACGAGCAAGCGAAGAAAGCCTTTCACGGCGGGCAAATTCTCAAATTTTATTAAGAAATGCAAATTATTTGAT
>JBIPND010000217.1:0-5790 GCA_044374015.1 Luteolibacter sp.
AGGAAATCGACGACGCCATGACGGATGGCGCGGAGGGCGGCTTTGGGATTGATGACGGCGCTGCAGAGGATGATGGGGATCAGGTTGCCTTGGTTGCGCAGGGTTTCGATCACTCCCGAGCCGTCGAGCTCGGGCATTCTCAAGTCCAGAATCATGATGTCAAAGCTCGCCTCGGTCATCCGCTCGAGGGCGAGCCGGCCGGTGGCGGCGGTTTCCACCACCGTTCCGCGGCTGGACAGGGCGTAGGCAAAGCCAAGCCGCAGGGTGGGCTCGTCATCCACGACGAGCACCCGGAGCTTCCCGCTCTCGTTGATTTCTCGGTTGTTAGGCGATGGGGACATCCATGTAAAATTCAGTTAAATGGTCGGTGCGCTCGCACAGGCCGATCCGGCCTTCG
Source organism: Luteolibacter sp. (assembly GCA_044374015.1). Lineage (GTDB taxonomy): Bacteria > Verrucomicrobiota > Verrucomicrobiia > Verrucomicrobiales > Akkermansiaceae > Luteolibacter. Next base: position 398 of record JBIPND010000217.1, read on the forward strand.
TGGGCCCTCATGATTTCCCGGGAAATGAACAACCCGAGTCCGATGCCGTCCGCTTGCTGTCCCGGGGCCCGATAGAAACGTTCGAAAATCCGGCTTTGACTGCCATCCGGCACCCCGGGTCCTTGGTCGATGACGGAGACGCGGAGGTGTTCGGCGTCCGGTTTGGAAAGGCGCAGGATGATGACGCCGCCGGTCGGGCTGTGTTTGACGGCATTGGAGACGAGGTTGTTGAGCACCTCGTCGAGGCGCACCGGGTCCGCGGAGATGTCCGGGTAATCCGCCTCGCCGGTTTCGACTTGGATTTTGATATCGCGCGCGCTGGCGGCGCTGGCGAAGAGGTGGGCGGTGCGGTTGACGCTTGCGAGCAGGTCAAGCGGCACGCGTTCCAGCTGGGTGGCGCCACTTTCCGCGCGCGAGAGATCGAGCAGGGTGTTCAAGGTGGTGAGCAGCCTTTCACAGTCCTCGTTGGCGGAGTTCACCATGATCCGCTGCATCTCATCGAGCTGGTGGTTGCGTTCTTCCAGCAGAAGATGCAGCACCATCCGGATTCCGGTCAGGGGGGTTTTGATCTCATGGCTGACGGTGGCGATGAGATTGGTTTTCATGTCATCCAGCCAGCGGATGCGGCTGACATTGTGCAGCAGGATGGCCCAGCCGGATTGGTCGGCGTTGTCGGAGTCGAAGCGGAAAATCCGGGGGAGGAAATAGAACTCCTCTTCGTCGATGCGGAAGAGCAGCGCCTCTCGCGGATCCTCGGGCATGAAGCTGGAGCGGGTTTCGCGGCACTGGTCGAGGATGTGCTGGATTTTGAGTGGCAGCCGCTTGGAGATCCCGACTTTTTCAAGCAGGTGTTCGGCGGCGGGGTTGATTTGGACGATGCCGGTGTCGTCGCCGAGCACGAAGACCGGGGAGGGAATCGCTTCCAGGATCGCGCGATTGACCATGTTGGCGCGCAGCAGGTTTTCGTCACTTTCGCCGCGGCGGGTTTTGAGCTCCGCCGCCATGTCGTTGAAGGCGGAGATCACTTTGGAAAATTCGCTGCCCGTTCCCGGTTGGGGGAGGGTGAGTTCGAAATTGCCCTTGCGGATTTCTTCGATGGAGCGGTGCAGCGCCGCGACCGGATCGACGAGATGGCGAACGAGCTGGAAGTAGATCAGCACCGCGATCGAGGTGCCTAACAATACCAGGGTGACGATGAACAGCTCGGCGCTCGCGTCCCGGCGGATGATCCCGCGCCTCTCTTCGATGTCGATTTTGAGGTCGTCGTAGAATTTGCGCTCCACCGGTTGCTCGGGTGGCGGGCCGGCCAGACTCGAGAGGTAGCGGGTGTTGAGGGTGGAGGTGAGCGTGCGCAGCGATTGCGCGGCGTCGATCATCTGGTAGTCGGTCTGCAGGCGGGTATTGAAGCGGCTCACCGAATCCCGCATCAGAAGCAAGGAGGCGGCTCCCACACTCCAAAGAAGGAGGATGATGGTGAGTAAACCGAAGAACAGCCGGAGACGGAGCATTTGGGAGGCTTGGGGCGATCAGTGCATGCCGAAGCGTTTGCGCTTGCGGTAGAGGGTGGCTTTGTCAATGCCGAGAATGCTGGCGGCATCGTGGAGTGAGGGTGCCCAGCCGAGAACTTTACTCATGTGTGCGTGTTCGATTTCATCCAGGCTATGCTCGCCGCCGATTCCGGGGTTGCCGGGGTCTGCCGCGGCACCGGATGGCACAAGGGGGACGGGCCGCGGGAGATCCTCGGCTTCGACTTTCGGGCCGTGGGCAAGGATGGTGGCGCGTTCGATGGCATTGCGGAGTTCGCGCAGGTTGCCGGGCCACGGGTGGCGCATCAGGGCGCTGCGTCCGCTGTCGCTGAAGCCGTCGATTTTGTGGCCGAGTTGGCCGGCGAAGAACTCGAGATAATCTTTGGCAAAGCGGGCGAGGTCGGCAGGTCGGTCGCGCAGCGGCGGGACGGTCACGCTGATCACGTTGAGGCGGTAGTAAAGGTCCTCGCGGAAATCGCCGGAAGCGATGCTGGCCTTGAGGTCGCGGTTGGTGGCGGCGATGATGCGGACGTTGGCCTCGCGGACCTTGTTTTCGCCCAGCCGTTCGTATTCGCGTTCTTGGAGCAGGCGCAGCAGTTTGGGTTGGATCTCCATGGGCAGCTCGCCGATTTCATCGAGAAACAGGGTCCCGCCATCGGCGGCGTGGATTTTTCCCCAGGTGTCTTTGACGGCCCCGGTGAACGAGCCTTTCATGTGGCCGAAGAGCACGCTTTCCAGCAATTCTTTCGACAGGCTCGGGCAGCTGACGGTGACGAAGGGCTTGTCGCGCAGGTGGCTGCGGTCGTGGATTTCTCGAGCAATGGCGCTTTTTCCGGTGCCGCTTTCGCCCAAGATGAGGATCGAAGCGGCCGTGGCTGCGGCGCGGAAAGCGACGTCGAATTCCTCGCGGGTCTTCTCGTCCTCGGAGGTGAAGCGGAGGGGAGGGGAGGAGTGGCGCACCACGCTTTTGAGCTCTTGCACGGTTTCCTGCAAGCGGACCACTTCGCCCTGGGTTTTGAGCGCTTTTTGGGCCTTGATCAGAATCGCCCGGAGCTGATCCGGGGTGAAAGGTTTCTCAAGGTAATCAAACGCTCCCAGCTGGGTGGCCTTTACGGCCGTAGGGATTGAAGCGTGGGCGGTGAAGATCGTCACCAACTGCTGGGGTTTGAGCGCGGTGATTTTTTGAAGAATATCGAGCCCGTTCTCGTCGCCCAGCCGCAGGTCGAGAAAGACCAGATCGAAATCCTCCTCCTTGATCCGGCGCAGGGCGAGGGTGCCGTCTTCGGCGGTCTCCACGTAATGCCCCTCGGACTCCAAGGCGAAGGAGGTGGTTAAGCGAATCGACTTTTCGTCGTCAACGATGAGAATATCCATGCGGTTTTCTAGATTTGTACGATGGCTTCCTATCATTCGGTGTGCCTCAATCCCAGCCATTTGGTAAGTGTTTAAAGACCAGCCCTTTAGGGGATTCAACGGGGCTCATTGCGGAGCCTCAATCGTGCAAAATGACAGTCCGCGCTGCTTTTTCGTGCAGGATGCAACAAGCCGCGGTGGATTGCCAATCCCAAATAAACCCGGGATGTCCTTAAAATGAGAGGCTTGTGGCTTTCTAGCAAATTGGCGCGCGGCTTGCAACGATGCGGTTGCCATGAATCCAATCATCATTTCAAAACTAAACTGCCAGCACTCCAAGCCATCGAAACTTCGCGTTTTTGCAATCGCAGCCGGCGCGGCAATGTTGGTGGCCGGGGCAACCACGTCGTGCAGCACCGCCCGCGGCTTCGGCCAGGACGTTGAAAAAACCGGCGATAAAATCCAAGACGCGGCAACCCGCTAAGACGGGCTGATGGTGCCGAAACGGGTTGCCCGCCGCCGTCTCCCGGAGCGATTGGCCGTGCGTCGTTTTCTCCGTCCCGCCACTTCGGAAAACCCGATCCCATGGATCTGATTTCCGACAGTCCCTTCTGGCCCGTCAACAGTGGCACTTCGTCAAAAATGGTACAATCGGATGGGCACTCCTCTGGCTGATCGGAGTGCCTGTTCCCCTTTTGATCATCTTCTTTCTGATACGGGGCTGCACATGATCCCGCCGATGCCGAGTTGTTTGACTAATTTGGGAAACGTCTGAGCACTTTTCCGGCGGCCGCCTCGGCGGTTAGGCCGTGGAGTTGACGCAGGGTTTCCGGCTTGCCGTGTTCAATAAACTGGTCCGGCCATCCGATGCGCTCGATCGGCGTGTGAATCCCGGCGGTGTGCAAAAGTTCGATGACCGCTGCACCGAAGCCGTTGAAAAGTACGTGGTCCTCGAAGGTGCAGAGAACTTTGCATTTCCGGCCGTATTCCTCCAGCACGCGGGCGTCCAGCGGCTTGATGAAACGCGGGTTGATCAGCGCGACCGACAAGCCCTGCGCTTCCAGCAGCAGTTTGGTGCGCTCGGCCATTTCAAACATCGTGCCAAGGCCGATGAGAGCGACGTCGGTGCCATCGGCAACGACTTCCGCCTTGCCGATTTCCAACAACGCGGGAGTGGCCTTGATCGGCGTGCCTTTGATCACGCCGCGCGGGTAGCGGATGGCGGATGGACCGGCGTCATATTCCGCCATGGTGTACAGCATGTCCACGAATTCATCTTCGTCCTTCGGCTGCATGTGAATGAGGCCGGGAATGTGCCGCAGGTAGCCGATGTCGAAAAGTCCGTGGTGCGTCGGGCCGTCATCGCCTGACAATCCGCCGCGGTCCATGCAGAGTCGGACGGGCAAACCTTGGAGCGCCATGTCATGCAGGATCATGTCGTAGGCGCGCTGCATGAAGGTGGAATAAATCGCGAGAAACGGGCGGAATCCCTCGGTCGCCAAGCCGCAGGCAAACAACGCCGCGTGCTCCTCGGCGATGCCGACATCGTAGTAGCGGTCCGGCAGTTCGTTCTTGAAAATCTCCAGCTTGGTCCCGCCGGGCATCGCCGCGGTGATGGCGACGATTTTCGGATCCTTCTTGGCAAAATCCGTGATCGTGCGGCCGAAGATGTCCGAGCACGTCGGGGTGGCGGTGGCGTCGGTGGAGCCATCCTCAATCTTGTAAGTGCCCAGCCCGTGGAATTTTCCGGGGTTGTCGAGCGCCGGCTGGTAGCCGCGGCCTTTTTCGGTGATGATGTGGAGCACGACCGGCTCGTGAAGCGTCTTGAGGTGCTCGAAGGTTCTGACTAACAGCGGCAGGTCATGGCCGTCGATCGGGCCGAAATAGCGCATGCCGAATTTCTCGAACAGCACGTTCTGAAACAACAGGTTCTTGGCGCCTTCCTCGACCTTGTGGGCGAGGGTGCGCACGGCCTTGCCGGCGATCCTTTCGACGAAATCCGCAGCTTGGCGGCGCACGGCGGCGTAGGTGTGGTGCGTTTGGAGCGCGTTGAAATAACGGGCGATCGCGCCGACGTTTTTGTCGATGGACCACTCGTTGTCGTTGAGCACGACGATGAATTTCTTGGTGGTTTCCGAAATGTTATTGAGCGCCTCAAGCGTCGGGCCGCAGGTGAACGCGGCGTCTCCGGCGATGGCGACGACGTGGTTGTCGCCACCGGCGAGATCGCGGGCGGCGGCCATGCCGAGCGCGGCGGACAGCGCGGTGCCGGCATGGCCCGCGCCATAACAATCGTGCTCGGACTCGCTGCGCAGCAGGAATCCATTGAGGCCTTTGTAAGTGCGGATCGTGTGAATCTGGGCAGCGCGACCTGTCAGCATTTTGTGCACGTAGCCCTGGTGGGAAACGTCGAACACAAATTTGTCCTTCGGCGTGGAAAACACCCGGTGCAGCGCGACGCTCAATTCGACCACGCCGAGATTCGGGCCGAGGTGGCCGCCGGTTTTCGAAAGC
>JBIPND010000218.1:0-5787 GCA_044374015.1 Luteolibacter sp.
TTTCCCGGAAATCGAATTCGTCCACCTCAACGAAACCGGGGGCGATGGCATCGTCTCCGCGCATTTGATCGAGTTCGACTCGGTCCACGGCAAGTGGCAACGCGGGATCCGTGGTGAAACGGACAAGGTGATCATCGAAGGCAAAACCCTCGGTCACACCAGCGAACCCGATTTTTCAAAAGTTCCCTGGCGCGATCTCGGCGTGGACATCGTGCTCGAAGCCAGCGGCAAATTCCGCACCCCCGAGCAACTCGACGCCTATCTCCAAGCCGGCGTGAAAAAAGTCATCGTCGCGGCCCCGGTGAAATCCGGCGCGCTCAACATCGTGATGGGCGTGAACGACCACCTCTATCAACCGGACGAACATCATCTTCTAACAGCCGCATCCTGCACCACCAACTGCCTCGCCCCGGTGGTGAAAGTCATCCACGAAGGCATCGGCATCAAGCATGGCATGATCACCACCATCCATGACATGACCAACACCCAGTCGATTCTCGACACGCCGCACAAAGACCTGCGTCGGGCGCGTGCTTCCAGCCTGTCGCTGATTCCCACCTCCACCGGATCCGCCACCGCCATCGGGATGATTTTCCCCGAGCTGCTAGGCAAACTCGACGGAGTGGCGGTGCGGGTGCCGCTGCTCAACGCCTCGCTGACCGATTGTGTCTTCGAAGTCTCCCGCGAGACCTCGGTGGATGAGGTGAACGCCCTGCTCAAGGCTGCCGCCGACGGGCCGCTCAAAGGCATTCTCGGCTATGAGATTCGGCCGCTGGTTTCCGTCGATTACAAGGATGACCCGCGCTCGTCGATCATCGATGCGCTCTCCACCATGGTCACCAACGGCACTCAGGTGAAAATCCTCGCCTGGTATGACAACGAGTGGGGCTACGCCAGCCGCTATGCCGAACTGGCCCGGAAAGTCGCCACTTTGTTAGGATCCCGCGCATGACGACTGGAGAAAACGCCCCGACCGGAAAGTGGCTGGCGCGTCTCGCGCCAGACCGTTGCGGAGGCGTCTTGCCTCCGCCGGATGCCGGGCTGGCTCCAGCCACGCTTCCACGATCCGTGACTCGCGACACGATATGACGACGACCACTCCAGCCGTCCGCAACTATGCGATTGTCACGCTCGCCTATTGGGCGGACACCCTGGCTGACGGGGCGATCCGGATGCTGGTGTTGTTTTATTTCTATCAACTCGGTTACAGCGCCTTCCAAGTTGCTTCCCTGTTCCTGTTTTACGAGCTTTTCGGAATCATCACCAATCTTTGCGGCGGCTACCTTGCTTCCCGGTTTGGCTTGAAAAGCACCTTGTTCATGGGGCTCGGCACCCAGCTGGCAGCGCTCGCCATGCTCGCGCTGATGCCCTCGGGCTTGCTAACAGTCGGCTATGTGATGGCCTCCCAGGCGCTCTCCGGCATCGCCAAGGACCTCACGAAAATGAGCAGCAAAAGCGCGGTGAAACTCGTCGCCGGGGAAGGGGAGGGGCGGCTCTACCGCTGGGTGGCGCTGCTCACCGGCAGCAAGAACGCGCTCAAAGGCGTCGGGTTTTTCCTCGGCAGCGTGTTGCTCTCGTGGATCGGTTTCCAATCCTCGGTGTGGGTGATCGCCGCGGTGGTGGGGCTGGCCTTGTTAGCTGCTGTTGTCTTTCTCCGCGGCGGACTGGGAGAGGCGAACAAAAAAACCCGATTCCACCATCTGGTCTCGCGCAACCGATCGGTGAACATTCTATCCGTCGCCCGGATGTTCCTCTTCGGGGCGCGGGATGTGTGGTTTGTCGTCGCGCTGCCGGTGTTCCTGTCCTCGGTTCTCGGCTGGAAATACTGGCAGGCCGGCGGCTTCATGGCGCTGTGGGTGATCGGCTACGGCGCGGTGCAGGCCGCCGCGCCGCTGATCCTGCGCGGCAAGTCCGACCCCACCGGCACCACGGCCACCCGGTTGGCGTTTTTCCTCGCGCTGATTCCTGCCGGGATTGCCGCGGCGCTTTACGGCGGCCTCGATCCGGCCAGCGTGGTGATCGCCGGCCTGGTCCTCTTTGGCTTTGTTTTCGCCCTCAACTCCGCCGTGCATTCCTATCTGATCCTCGCCTACACCGATCGGGACAAAGTCGCGCTCAACGTCGGAATCTATTACATGGCGAATGCCTGCGGCCGTCTTGCGGGAACCATTCTATCCGGCTGGCTCTACCAAATCGGAATCCGTCACGGCAGCACCGGCGGTTTGGTGGCGTGTCTCGCCGCTTCCGCCGTTTTTCTGATCCTGACCTTCGGGATTTCGTTGTTCCTCCCGCGCCGCCTCGCCATGAACCCGTCCACGACCTCATGAACCTTGGGTGTAAGTTTCAGCCAGTCACCTGTAAGCTGGATGGCGGTTTCCGCTTTCGATAGATGTCATCCCATGCCTGAAGCATTCCCGCTCCCGCTGTTGCTGCTCGCGTTTCTCGTCGCGTCGATGCTCTATGCCTCGGTGGGCCACGGCGGGGCCTCCGCCTATCTCGCGGTGATGGGCTTCGCAGGCATGTTGCCGGTGGAAATGAAACCCATCGCGCTCACCCTCAACATCGCGGTTTCCGCGATGGCGCTGACGATGTTCGCCCGCGCCGGGCATTTCCGGGGCCAGCTGTTCTGGCCGCTCGCCGTCGCCTCCGTGCCTGCGGCATTCTTGGGTGGCTGGCTGCAATCGCCCGATCCCATTTTCAAACTCATCCTCGCCGCCGCCTTGCTTTTCGGCGCGTGGCGGCTCGCCTTTGGCCGCAAAACCGACGTCGTGAAAACCCGCGCCCCGCATCTTGCCGCTTTGTTGGTTCTGGGTCTCGGGCTCGGGTTCCTGTCCGGGCTGATCGGCATCGGCGGCGGGATTTTTCTAACGCCCTTGTTGATTCTCTTCCGCTGGTCACCCGCCAAACCCGCCGCTGCGGTCTCTGCCGCCTTTATTCTGGCCAACTCGCTCTCCGGTCTGGGCGGATTTCTGGTCAAGGGCGGCGGGGTTCCTCCACTCACTTGGATGCTGCTTCCAGTGGTTATTCTTGGTGGCTGGCTTGGCGCGACGTGGGGCAGCGGCAAGGCCCATTCGCCCGCACTCCGGCAGGCTCTCGCGGTGGTGTTGGTGATCGCCGCCGCCAAGTTTCTGGTGACTTGATCAATCGCCGAAGCGATGCTCAAGAGCACGATAAATCGTGAACTCCGGACAACCGCACGACGGCAGAAGCCGGTGGCGCAGGCGGTAGTGGGTGGATTGATGAGGCAAGGGCGATGGTGATGAAAGGGCTGATCCATATTTCCCGCTCTTCGTCCCAACGGGGCGGATCATTCTTGAAATCCGCGCGTCCTGAAGGGACGCCTCATGCGGGAGAGGTTGCTTATGCTCGAAGCAGTCGGCACCAACTCCCGTTGCCGCCCAGGGAATGAGCCGTCCTTACACGACGGAATCCCATTCCCATACCAACTACCCGGCACTGCGTGCAGGGCTGGTATGAAAGGTCCCGTTAGGGCCGAGGATGAGGAGGCCAATGATAGAGCCGTTAGCGACGTGCCATTGGCGGTTCATTCGCATGCCAGCGAGGACGTTGGCGTGCCCAGGGGGGCATGTGTCAAAACCATCAGCAAGCGAAGCGCGGCCCGTTAAGGAGAGGCGGACTCCGGCCGCCCTGCCCATGGGGAGCTCATGAGGTGAGCCATCGCGTCTTCATCGCGCCATTTCGATGGCGACCGCGCACGCTTGGTAATTCGGTTGGCGGGAATGGGGATCGAAGGACGGATGGCTGAGCCGGTTCACCTCCGGATAGTGCATGGGAACAAACACCTGGCCGCGGGACATGGTGGTAACGGCAAGAGCATGGAGGCGTAATGGAGCAAACCACTGACTGGAGAGCCGGATGCGGGAGATCCGCCGGTCCGGTCCGGAGGGGGGAGCGGGGCGAAAGCCCCGTTCCTATCTCGATCTTAAAAACAAAAAAGCCCCTCGTTGGCACGAGCGGCTTTTTGTAAGGTTGGGCTTGGCGGTTGGAAACCGCCGCCACGGGTTAGCGGGCGGCGCGGTCTTCGGTGCCTTTGCTCGCCCGCTTGCGGACGTTGGCGTCGAGGATGCGCTTGCGCAGACGGATGTTGAGCGGCGTGGCTTCCACCAGTTCGTCGGCGTCGATGTATTCGATGGCGCGCTCCAACGAGAAGCGCAGCGCCGGAGTCAGCTTGGAAGTTTTGTCCTTGCCCGACGAACGCATGTTGTCGAGGTGCTTTTCCTTCACCGGATTCACCGGAAGGTCGCCGACCCGCGGGTTTTCTCCGACCAGCATGCCGCCGTAAACCGCATCGCCGGGAGCGACGAACAGAATCCCGCGCTCTTCAAGAGTCTGCAGCGAGAACGGGGTGGCGGTGCCGGCATCCATCGAAACCAGCGTGCCGGTGGTGCGGTTCTGGATGTCACCGGCGTGGTGGGCGTATTCCTTGAACAAGTGCGACATGATGCCGTGACCGGAAGTCAGGTTGACCAGCTCGGTTTCGAAACCGATCAGGCCGCGGGTCGGGATGGTGGCTTGGATGAACACCCGGCCGGATGCCTCGGTGTCCATGTGCTCCATCAGGCCCTTGCGGTTCATCAGGATTTTCAGGATGCCCTGGGTGTAGTCGCCCGGTGCTTCGACGTAGAGCGTTTCGTAGGGTTCGAGCAGCTTGCCGTTGTCGTCGCGGCGATAGATCACGACCGGACGGGAAACGAGCACTTCGAATCCTTCGCGACGCATTTGTTCGACCAGCACGGCGATCTGCATCGCTCCGCGGGCGGAGACGTTGAAGACGCCCGACAGGTCGGTGTCCTCGACCTGGATGGAAATGTTGGTTTTCAACTCACGCATCAAACGCTCGCGAATGGCGCGCGAAGTGACGTGTTTGCCTTCTTTGCCGGCCAGCGGGCCGTCGTTGATCGAGAACTGCATCGAAACCGTCGGCGGGTCGATCGCGACGAATGGAAGCGGCTCCTGGTCGGCGCTGCCGGCGATGGTTTCACCGATGTCGATGTTTTCAATGCCGGCGGCGATGCCGACGATGCCGCCCGCGCCGCAACCATCCGAGTCGGCGGTGGCGAGGCCGGAGTAGGTGAAGGTTTTCATCACCTTCGACTGCACCTTGGTGCCGTCCTGGCGCATCAGATAGATGGTGTCGCCCTTCTTGACGCTGCCGCCGAGGATTTTTCCAACCGCGACGCGGCCGACGTATTCATCCCACTCGATGTTGGAAACGAGCATCAGGAACGGCGCCTCAGGATCGGCGACCGGCTCGGGGATGAACTCGATGATTTTCTTGAGCAGCGGGATGCAGTCCTTCCGCTCGTCATCCGGATGATCCATGAAATAACCGTCGCGGGCGGAGCCATAAACGAACGGCGCGTTGAACTGGTCTTCGTCGGCATCGAGGTCGAGGAAGAGTTCGAGCACCTGGTCGTGCACCTTCATCGCGTCGGAAAGCGGGCGGTCGATCTTGTTGATGACCACGATCGGCTTGAGGCCTTCCTGCATCGCCTTGCGCAGCACGAAGCGGGTTTGCGCCTGCGGGCCGCCGGAAGCATCGACGACGAGCAGCACGCCATCGACCATTTTCATCACGCGTTCCACTTCGGCGCCGAAGTCGGCGTGGCCCGGGGTGTCAACGATGTTGATGGTGTAACCTTCCCAGAGAATGGCGGTGTTTTTCGCCTTGATGGTGATGCCCTTTTCCCGTTCGAGGTCCATGGAGTCCATGGCGCGCTCGGTGGTGGCTTGGTTTTCACGGTAAGTGCCGCCCGCTTGCAGGAG
>JBIPND010000219.1:0-5785 GCA_044374015.1 Luteolibacter sp.
GTGGCCGGTGGCCGGATAATAAGTGGCTTTGGGTTTTGCGCCGGCCTTTTCCAAGGCCTCGATCATGTCGCGGGTGCCCTTCACCGGCACCACCTCGTCGGCCTCGCCGTGGAAGGCATGAATGGGAATGTCCTTGTATTTCGCCACCAAGGATGGATCGCCGCCGCCGCAGACCGGAATGGCGGACGCGATCCTTTCGGGCGCACGCGCTAACAAATCCCAGGTGGCGTAGCCGCCCATCGAGATGCCCGTGACATGCACGCGCTTCGGATCGATGGGATGGGATTTCATGCTTTCGGTGACCAGCGAGAGCACCGCCTCTAGCAGGGCGTTCGGCTTGTCAGCCTCGCTCAGCCGCATCGTGGTGCGGTCGATCGGTGACCACCAGCGGTCTGCGGGACATTGCGGAGCGATGAGGAAAACCGGACTGCCGAGTTTTTTCGCGCCTTCGATGATGGGGGTGACGCCGTGTTTGAGTTGGGCGGTGTTATCGTCGCCGCGCTCGCCGGCACCGTGGAGGAAGAGCACCAGCGGATAGGTTTTCCCGGGTTCGAGGAGTTCGGGCGCGCTCCAGCGGTATTTGATGACGGTGCCGTCCGCGGCGGTCCATTCGCGGGCTTCGGGTGGGGCGGCAATGGCGGCGGTGGCTCCGAGAAGCGAGGCGATCAGAATGGTGCGCATGGCGGGAGATTAGGCGTCGCTAGGGGATGATGGAAAGTCGGATTTGCCGGTCCAGACAGGTGGCCGGGGCGTCCACTCTCCTTGATTCATTTGCCAAACAACACCTCACAGAAAACCCGGGCGGTGAGCTGGTCACCGGCAGCGGAGGGATGGCTGCCGTCGTCGTGGAACAACGCGGCTCCGCGGCCGGCGTGGAATTCTTTTTCCCAGGCATCCCCCACCGGGGCGACGGCGACTCCGCCGCTGGCCTGCGCCGCCGCCTGATAGCCGTTGCGCAGGCGGGCGGTCATCGCGTGGAAATCGTCGCCTGCGACAAATTCGTCGCCGTCGCGGCGGCCCCATGTCTGATAGAGCAGCGGCACCGCGCCTTGCTGGCGCGCCTCCGTAACCAGCGTGCGCACCGGCGGGAACATCGCGGCATCGCGCTTGGCGGGCGGCAGCGAGGGAATCCGGCTCTGCTCTTGGATCACCACGATGTCCCAGCCGTTGCGGATTTTTTCAAGTGTGGCGGCATGGTCGGCGTGCCGGGCCAGCGTCCAACTGCCGTAAGTCGAATGGCCGGTGCGCACCGGGCGGCCGCGTTCGGCGGCGAGTTTTGAAAAGGCCTTGGGCACGCCGAAGCTGTAGCTGTTGCCGACGAACAACACCGAAAGCTTGCGGCGGCTTTGGACCCGTTCGGCGAGTTCGTCGCGCACGCCCGCGCCGCCACTAACAGGCAGCGGCGGGCGCTGCGCCGAGCAGGCGCCGAGGCCGAGCCAACCGAGGATGCAGGAAAATTTCACGATGATTGGATAGAAGGATTTCACGCGCGGGGATGGGCGGTGTCGTAGGCTTGCCGGAGGCGTTCCTTGGTGACGTGGGTGTAAATCTGGGTGGTCGAAAGCGAGGCGTGGCCTAACAAAGCCTGCACGCTGCGCAAGTCCGCCCCGGCGTCCAACAGGTGGGTGGCGAAGCTGTGGCGCAGCTTGTGCGGGCTGATCGCAAACGGGATGCTGCTGTGTTTCAAGTATTTCTTCAGCAGTTGATCCACCGCCTGCTGGGTGATGCGCGTCCGTCGTTTGCTCAAAAACAACGGCCCGGAAGTGACCGCCGCCGCCTGCCGGTAGCGCTGGATCGCACTCACCGCCGGCCCGCCGACCGGGACGATGCGCTGCTTCGAGCCCTTGCCGGTGACCTTGACCGTTTCGCCGATGAAATCGACATCCCTAACCTCCAGCGAGAGCAGTTCGGAAATCCGCAGCCCGCAGGAATAAAAGAGCTCGAGGATCGCCGCATCGCGCAGTCCCAGCCAGGGCGGTGATTTGGCATCCACCTCCAGCCGCAGCGGCATCGCTAACAACTCGTCGATCTGCGCCAGCGTCAGCACCACCGGCAGCCCGCGCTCCGGTTTGGGCAACTGCACCTCCGCCACCGGACTGCGGGCGAGTCCGCGGCGCAGCACCAGGAATTTGTAAAACGAGCGCAGCGCGGCAAACCGCAGGCGGATGGTGGCCCGCTTGAATCCTTGTTTCATCAACGCGAACAGATAGTCGCGGAAATCATCCCCCACCGCCGCACGCCAGCCGGTGAAGCCATCGCCGCGCCATTTCTGATAGGCCGCGAGCGCGTCGCGGTAATTCGCCAGCGTCCGCGGGGAAGCGCTCTTCTCCGTTGCCTGGAAATCAAAAAAAGCGATCTCGTCGCAGTCGGTCATCGGCGGGAGGTTAGCTTTGCGGATTTTGATTACCAAGCGAATTGAATCGCCCGCCCTGCCTCCGATTACGCGCGTCTTCCCTAAGGAGCGGCGGACTCCGGCCGCCGTGCCCATGAGGAGCCCATCAGGAGCACCAGAACCCGCGCTGCGCAAGTTGTGGAGCGCTGGCTTCAGCCAGCGAGAGTGGCTGGTTAAGGCCCAATGCCTTTAAGGAATCAATCCCGCCAACTTGATTGCTGATTCCTGAGGGATCGCGGAAATTAGCCGGTGGCGCGAGCCAGGCAGTGCGCAGCGGCGACACCGCTTTGGATTCTTCGCGAGGGCAAGGAGCCGATGCTGACTAATCATCCAAAGCGGTGTGGCGCTGTCGCTTCCCACCGCAGTCCAAAGGGCCGCCAAGGTGTGGAGTGCGGTGGCAGAGTGAGGCACGAACGCCGACACCGCTTTGGATTCTTCGCGAAGGCAAGGAGCCGATGCTGATGAATCATCCAAAGCGGTGTGGCGCTGTCGCTTCCCACCGCAGTCCAAAGGGCCGCCAAGGTGTGGAGTGCGGTGGCAGAGTGAGGCACGAACGCCGACACCGCTTTGGATTCTTCGCGAGGGCAAGGAGCCGATGCTGATGAATCATCCAAAGCGGTGTGGCGCTTCGCTTCCCACCGCACTCCAAAGGGCCGCCAAGGTGTGGCCGGAACGCTCGGGCGCGCTGTGCGGCGGAAGCGTCACCAACAGCCGCTTCGTAGCGCCGGCCACCCGCCAGCGTTGATCGTCAACGCGTTTCGCTTGCCGCAGCCGCAGCCGCCGCCTGGACCCGGGCTGCCCTGCGACGGACCGGCAAATGATGCGGCAGCACCGCCGAAAACAGATGGACGATCGGATAGGCGCACAACGCCGCGATCACCCCGGCGGAAATCATCCCCAGAATGTAACTTGCGGCGTCGAAAGTGCCCGCACCCGGGACCTCGAAATGCACCTTGCTGAGGAACCCGGGCATCGGCACCGAGAGCACCTCGCGCATCCACTGGCCGAGTTTGAACTGCGCGAACATCACCGGCGCGGCGGTGACCGGGTTGGTCAGCCAGCAGGCGGCGATCGCGAACGGCACGTTCGCCTTGAGCCGCATCGCGATGATCGCCGCAGGCAACATTTGAAACGGCATCAACATCATCGAGAAAAACAGGCCGATCGCCAGCCCTGAGGCGACCGTGTCCCGGCACGGGACCCACAGGCAGCGTTGGAAAAGCGGCTTTGAAATCGCCTTCCACCACCCCCGATCCCGGAGCCTGCGATGGCGCAGGGCCCGGAACGCCCTGCGAACCATTCTGAGATAACGGACTTTCATAATGCCTTAACCACCCCCCACCCTTCTCCGTGGGCACGAAGGAATCAACTGCAAATGCCTTGCCCACTCCCGCAAGTCTGATCACGTTTCTTGAAATTTCAACATGGAACCTTGGCAAGCATTCATCCTCGGCGTGATCGAAGGGATCACCGAATACCTCCCCGTCAGCTCGACCGGACACCTGCTCGTTGCCCAGCACCTGATGGGCATCGGCACCCAGACGGCAACCGACAAGGCCGCCGCCGACACGTTCGCCATCTGCATCCAGGGCGGCGCGATTCTGGCCGTGCTCGGACTTTATTACAAACGGGTGCTGCAGATGATTCTCGGCGTTTTCGGCAAAGACCCCGAGGGCCTGAAACTCGCGTGGATGTTAATCGCCGGATTCATGCCGGCCGCGGTGATCGGCTTGGCGCTCAATGACAAGATCGAGCAGAAATTGTTCGGCATTTGGCCGGTGATCATCGCCTGGGTGGTCGGCGGCGTGCTGATCCTCGCGACCGCCTGGTGGCGGAAAGGCAATCCGGCGCGCGGCGGCGGCAAGGAATTGGCGGAGATGACATTGAAGATGGCGCTGCTCATCGGCCTGCTGCAATGCGTGGCGATGTGGCCCGGCACCAGCCGCAGCCTGATGACCATCGTCGGCGGCCTGATCGTCGGACTCTCGGTGCGGGCGGCGGTCGAGTATTCATTCCTGCTAGGGGTGCTCACCCTCACCGCAGCCACCGCGAAAAAGGCGGTTTGGAAAGTCGAAGGGCTCGACGTCTCCTACGACGTCTGGGGTGGCGGAGCGAAATTGATGTGGCAAACCTACGGCGCCGTACCACTCGCCATCGGCATCGTGGCGGCCGCAGTCTCCGCCGCCATCGCGGTGAAATGGCTGGTCAGTTACCTGCAAAGCAACGGTCTATCAATCTTCGGCTGGTATCGGATCGGCCTCGGGCTGGTCATCGGCAGCTTGGTGGCCGCCGGAGTTTTCACGGCCTAGCAGCCTCTCGGAATCACATATAGAACTCTTTGATCGGCCCCGACTGGTCGCCCTTGAGAGTGAGGTCGAAGGCGCCGTAGTGCTTGATCGGATTGCCGTTGGCGTTGAGCAATGTGGTGTACCAATTTCCCAGCGTCTTGTGGCCCTCGGTCCCCCAGAACGGCAGGCGAATGTAGCGGCGCGCGATGTTGAGTTTGGCGTTGTTGCCGGAAAGCACGATGAAGGAAAAATCGGTGCCGTGCGAGTGGTGGGTCTCGCCGCCATCCGGGAAATAAAACAACATGGTGTTGTCAAACATCGTGCCGTTGCCCTCGGGCACACTCTTGAAGCACCATTTCGTCCACGGTCAGCCCTTTGCCGAACAACCGCGGGTAGCGCGCCAGCATCGGGATGCGCAGCGATTCCTCATAAAGCGCACGTTTGTCGCCGCTGCCGTGTTCGCCGAGGAAATAGCCGTTGTCGCTGGTGAAAACGACCACGGTGTCTTCGGCGAGGCCAAGTTCGTCGAGCGTGGCTAACAATTTCTCGAGATTCTCATCCACGCCCTTGATGTGGCGGCAGTAATCGAGGTGGACTTCGTTGTCGGCGAGTCCGCTGGGGAATGCGCCGGTGGCCGGGTCCGCTTTGTGATAGATCGCCGGAGTGGTTAGATTGGGAACCGGGCGGCTGGCCTTGCCTGCATAAAGCCCGCGCAGGCGCTCGGGCAGGTTTTCGCCGCCGCGGCGGTTGTGCGGGGTCTTGTATCCGACGACCGCCGAAAACGGCTTGTCGCGGTTTTGTTTGATCCAATCGATGGCAAAATCGGTGCTGACATCATCGACCCAGCCGTTGGTCGGCTTTGCAACGCCGTTGATCTCGAACGGGCAGTCCTGATCGATCCCCTGCCCCACGAAGCTGGCGGCGTGCGCAAAGCCCGGGCGGCTGCGCTGGTTCCCCATGTGCCACTTACCGAAGTAGGCGGTCTGGTAGCCGGCGGCGCGCAGCAGCGTGGCGTGGGTGACTTTCACCATGAATCTAACCGTGCCATCGGGGGCTTCCGCCTGCGCGATGATTTGTCCAAGCTGGATGCGCGGGTCGATGTCCA
>JBIPND010000220.1:0-5769 GCA_044374015.1 Luteolibacter sp.
CCGCCCACTACCAGGACAAGGACCGACCATCTGATCATCCCGGCCGCGGAAATCGAAGCCGCGCTGCCCGTCACCTGCGAGATCGAGGAAACGCTCAACTATTCCGTCCTGCACAACAGCAAGGGCGGCTTGTTCAAAACCTTCGTCATCACCAAAATCAAGGAAGGCCGGTTGGATCATCCGCTGGAAATTTCCGTGAGCCTCGACACCGGGCTGGATCGCCCGGCCGCATGCCGCTATTGCCTGAGGAAGCCGTTCGAAACCAGTCAACAACACGACCTGGCAGACAGCATGATCTTGCCGTTAGGCTCGCAACTGCTGCGCCAGCGGGGCGAGACCATCCTCGGCACCGTGGAAGTCACCATCAAATGCGGGCAGGAGCAGATTTACCACAAAATGCAGTCGATCAAACTGCTGCCCTGCGACGAATGGCGCGACGATGAAACCGGCCGCCACCTGCTGCCGTCGTTCATTTTCCCCCGCGATCCGTCGGTGCGGGAAGTGATCACCACGGCGCAACCCTACCTGCGCGCGCTGCGTGACGAGCCGCAGGGCGGATTCGACGGCTACCAGCAGGACTCCACCCGGGCGGTCATCATGCAGACGCGGGCCATCTGGTCCGCGTTGCAACACACTTACCGCCTCGACTACGTGAACCCGCCGCCGACCTACACCAAGGCCTCCCAGCGCTTGCGCACCCCGGAGGAAATTTTCCGGGCCAAACGCGGCACCTGCATCGAGCTCGCCCTGATGCTGGCTGCCTGCTGGGAGCATGTCGGAATCCTGCCGGTCATTTTCCTGACCCGTGGCCATGCCTTTGGCGGATTCTGGACCAACAGCGCGGTGCGGTTGGAATTCATCGCCGGCTTGGCCAATCTCATGCAACACGCGGAAGCGGTCGAGCCCGCCAAACCTGCCGACCCCACCAAACGATCCGCCGGAGCGGGCGGTCTGCTCCGCCGTGTGCTTGCCGTTCCCCCATCCGACAGAAACCTCCCCACCCCGGGCAGGAACGACGGCAAGGTCAAGGAGCCGTGGATGTTTGCCGAGGACTATCATCTATCAGCCATCCGCAGCGCCGTGCAGGACGGCGCGCTGGTTCCCCTCGAAACCACCTACATCCCCCTCCAGCGGCCCTACGCCGAGTCCCTGCGCGACGCCGGCGATTTGTTAGACCAAGTGCCCGCCGCCTACTTCGACGGCATGTTAGACGTCCAGTCCGCCCGCGAAAAAGGCGTCACCCCGCTGGCGATCCTGTTCCAAGGCATCGTCGCCTGATGCCGTTTGGAAACCGATCAATGGGCCGGACCTTGATGCTCCTGGATGTATTCCTGTTTGAGGCCAAGCGCTTCGGGAGCGTGCAGCACCAACATTTTCATCCGGACATCCGCCGGAACGCTGCGGCGGGTGGCCTTGGAAACCACGATCATCAGGCCGATGGCAAGCGGCACGGACCAGATCGCCGGTTGCTCGGCGAGAATCCGCAGCAGCGGATGCGCCACCCAGAATTCATTGATGCCGGAGAAGCCGGAGAAGAGTTTGCCCATCGGGCCCTTGTCCAGAGCCAGGGTGCTGATGTTCACCACGGCGGCGGAAACCAATGCGCATAGACCACCGGTAAGCATGCCGGTGGCAGCTCCCGCCATGGTCATGCCACGCCACCACACACTCATGAACAGCAGCGGGAAATAACTGGCGGCAGCGATCGCGAAAGCCTGGCCGACCATGAAATTGATTTCCAGCGGCTCGACCAGCGCGCCTAACAAAACCGAGACCCCACCGACGAGGATGGCGCACCATTTGAACATTTTCATGCGCTCTTCCGCCGTCGCTTTCGGACGCAGCATGCGGCCATAAACGTCATGGGCGAGCGCGCTGGTCATGGAAACGAGCAGCCCGGAGAAGGTGCTCATGAAGGCGGCGAAGGCACCCGCGCAGGTGATGCCGCTGAGGATGGAGCCGAGAATGCCGTATTTCTCGCGGATCAGGATGGGCAGCTCGAGCACGACTTTATCCGGTCCCTTGGAACCGGTGGCGGCGTAAAGTTCCGGCAGGAAATTGCGGCCGAGCACGCCGAACACCGGCGGGAAAACATAGAAGACCCCGATCAGGATCATCACCCACATGGTGGTCTTCTTCGCGGCGACGCCGTCCGGATTGGTGTAGAACCTAACAAGGATGTGCGGCAGGCCGGCGGTGCCGCACACCAGCGCGACAATCAGCGAGAAGGTGTAGAGCAGCGAGTAGGGTTTGGATTCCTCAGGGGTGAGACCGGCGGCTTTGGCAGCCTTGGTCGTTAGAGGGCCGAAGGGCGCAATCCAGGCTTCATCCTGCGGGGCTTTTTCCGGCAGCGCGAGGCGTTCGGGTTTGCCGGGATCCACGGTCTGCACGATGGCGGGCGGAGAATCGGCGGAGGATTGGTTCAGCGAGAGGTTTTTCCCGTAGCCGCCATAGACGGAGAGCAGCACGAAGATCGGCACCGAGATGGCGAACATCTTGATCCAATACTGCACCGCCTGCACCAGGGTGATGCCTTTCATGCCGCCGAGCGCGACGTTGAGCGTGATCACCGCGCCGACGACGGCCACGCCGACCCAATACGGCAGCCCGGGGAAGATGTAGGCGAGCGTGGTGCCCGCGCCTTTCATCTGCGGCATGGTGTAGAAGAAGCCGATGAAGAGCACGAAGCAGACGGCGATTTTGCGGAACACCGGCGAATCGTAGCGGCCTTCCGCAAAGTCCGGAATCGTGTAGGCCCCGAAGCGGCGCAGCGGCCCGGCGATGAATAATAACAGAAACAAATAGCCGCACGCATAACAGACCGGATACCACAGCGCGTCATAACCCGAGAGCATGACCATGCCGGCGATGCCCATGAAACTGGCAGCGCTCAGGTATTCGCCCGAGATGGCGGAGGCATTCCAGCCGACCGAGACCGAGCGGCCGGCGACGAAGAAATCCGAGGCGGACTTGGAGGTCTTCGCCGAGCGGAAACCCATCCAAATGGTGACGGCGACGGTGATGCCGGAGAAGGCGAGGATCCAGAGATCGATTTTTGAAAAGTCCATGAGAGCGTGAAAATGTTAGGATTGGCGCTGGTTGCCTTTGGCGGCGTGGTGGACTTCCTCTTCCTCAAGGGCCATCGAGCGGGTGATGAACAGCCGGGCGATGATCCAGACATACGGGAAAAACAAAACCCCAAGGATCAACCACGTCAGCGTGAACCCGCCGACCCGCTGCGCCATGAATTCCGGCACAAAGTAGTTCAACAGCGGCAGCCCGAACAGCAGCAGCAAAAACGCCGTGGCACAGGTGATCGACAATTTGAGCTGCCGTTTCATCAATTCATGGAGAAACTCCTCGCTGTGAATGAAGTCGTCGTGCTTGGGCGGTGGTGCGGACATCGGATCGTGAGTTGGGTAGGGTTGGAAGGCGACCGACCGTGGGTGCATCGGAGGCATGAGAACAGAAGTCGCAGCGCCCGCCGTCAAGAACCATTTCCCGGCCGAAGCCGGGGTCACGAGTCGCTCCGACGGCTGAAGATACCGGTTTCCAAGTCCCGGATTTTGATTACCTTCGCGGCATGCCGCTGCTCGCCCGTTTCCTGGATCCCATGACCGTCTCGCTGAAAATCTGCGGGGTGACCACCCGCACCGATGCCGAACACCTCGCCACCCTCGAAGTGGATGCGCTGGGTCTGAATTTCTGGCCGATGTCGAAACGCTATCTGCCGCCGCAGCAAGCGGAATGGCTGCGCGATCTAGCAGGGAGAATTCTGCGGGTGGGCGTGTTCGTGAATGAAACGGGCGATCTGCCACTGCGGCTTTTCAACGACGGCTGGATCGATGCGGTGCAACTCCACGGGGATGAGACGCCGGATGACGCCGCGCGGTTTCGCGACGCGGGCATCCCGTTCATCAAGGCGATCGGTGTGAAAACGCTCGCGGATCTGGAACACGCGGCCGACTTCGGGGCATCCGCCATCCTGCTAGACGCCCACGCGCCGGGCATCTATGGTGGCACCGGTGAGGTGTTTGACTGGGAAGTCGCCTCCGATTTCCGCAGGCAGCACGCGGGACTGCCCGTGATTCTAGCAGGCGGCATCGTCCCTGAAAACGCCGGCCTCGCCGCGATGAGCGTGCAACCCGCCGCGCTCGACATCGCATCCGGCGCGGAGATTTCTCCAGGCCTGAAGGATTTCCACAAAGTCGCCGCTTTTCTCACCGCTTTGAAACACTGATTTTCCATGCTAACCGATTCGCATTGCCACCTCGCCTCCCATCGCTTTCAGCCGGATGAGCTGCCCGACATCATCGCCCGCGCCAACGCGGCCGGAGTGCGCCGCCTGATCACCCTCGCCACCTGTCTCGAAGATGTCGCCCGAAATCTAACGATCGCCGAAAATCCCGCGATCCACGCGTGTGTCGGGATCCACCCCTGCGATGTCCACCACGCGCCCGATGATGCGCCGCTGCGCTTGGAAGCTTTCACCGCCGACCCGCGCGTCGGCGCCATCGGCGAAACCGGACTCGACTACTATCATCCCGCGCCGGAGGGCTGGGAGCAACAAACGTTCCGCGAGCGCCAGCGTGATTTCCTCCGCCAGCACTTCGAACTCGCCACCCGCGCGCAACTCAACGTCGTGATCCACACCCGCGATGCGGAGGGCTGCGCGTCCTTCGAGGACGCGCTGGCCATCTATCAGGACCATCACCGTTCCGTGCGCGCCGTTTTCCACTGCTTCATCGGCCCTTGGGCAAACGCCAGGCGTGTGCTCGATCTCGGCGGCCTCGTTTCCTTCGGCGGCGTGGCCACCTTCAAAACCGCCCACCAGGTCCGCGACTCCGCCAAACAATGCCCGGCAGGCAGCTTCATGCTGGAAACCGACTCGCCCTACCTCGCCCCCGAGCCCCATCGCGGCAAGCGCAACGAACCGGCATTCACCCGCCATACCGCGGAACGCCTCGCCGAGCTGCGCGGCGAATCGCTTGACTCCCTCGCACACCACACCCACGAAACCGCCTCGCGCTTTTTCCGGCTCCGCCCGGATGGACTTGAATAAAAACCGCAGGCCGCGACGTTTTAGCACCGTGTGACGCCACCCGCGTTCTGTTCTTCACATCACCAAACCCCACTCCATACTCCCATCATGACTCCGCTCCGCATCCTCGCCCCCTCACTGGTCGCCATCGCCCTCAGCTCCTGCGCCTCGCAAAAGGCCGACGAGTATGACACTCCCAACAACCCCTACGGCAGCCCCGACGCCGCGCTCGCCGCCGAGCCCTCCAATCCCATCTACGACACGCCCGCCGCGTATGAGGAAAGCACCGCCGCCGTCACTCCGGACACCGCCCCGTCCTACATTCCCAGCACAGCCCCCGTGCCCGCCGCCCCGCCGTCCAATGGCGCGGCGATCATCCACACCGTCGTCGCCGGCGACACTCTATCAGGCATCAGCGCCAAATACAAAGTGCCGTCCGCTTCCATCAAACAAGCCAACGGCATGACCAAGGACATCGTCGTGCTTGGCCGCAAAATGGTGATCCCTCCCCAGTAACCGATCCATCCCGCCGCCGGGGCTTCGCGCTCCCGGCGGCTCATTCTTTTAAAAACCCATGCGCCTGCCACTCTTCCTCCCTCTTCTAGCCGCCGCCCTCCACACCGCCATCGCGCAGCCGGCTGCCACCCCTGTTAGCCGGGAGACCGCCCTCGACAATCTTCTATCCGAGCGCGGGTCCGACAAGGCCCTCGACGCCGCCATCGCCGACG
>JBIPND010000011.1:0-16171 GCA_044374015.1 Luteolibacter sp.
CGCTGATCGAACTTTCCTCCGACGCCCGCGATTGCGGCCCGATGATTTTCACCGTCGATGGCCGCGACAACCTCCGCATCGAAGCCGGCGACCGCATCGAAGTGAAAAAAGCCTCGCGCTCTTTCCACCTGCTCCGCCTCGAAGGCCGCTCGTTCTACGAGGCGCTCCGCCAAAAACTCGGCTGGCAGGGCGTCTAACCGCCGAGCCTCCCCAAGCCCGCGATCAACCGTTCCCGCAGCGGCACCGCCATCGCCGCCAGCCGTTTTTGCTCCCCCTCATAAATCCGGCGACCCTCCGCCGTTTCGATCCGCACCGGCTCCCGCCCCCACGCCAGCAGGTCGTAAGGACTCGCCCGCATGTCCAGATCCCGCAGCTCCATCGCCAGCTCGAAACAATCCAGCAGCAACTCCGATCCGATCCACGGCATCGACTTCGCCGCCCACTTGTAAAGATCCATGTTCGCGTGCACGCAGCCCGGCTGCTCCAATGACACCCGGCTGTCCAGCGTCGGTTGCAGCCGGTTCATCGGCCGCGCCTCCGCCGCGAAAAACCGGAACGCGTCATGGTGCGAACAACCAATCGCCCGCGACTCCACCAGCGCGTCGATCTCCGCCTGCGGCAACCGCAGCGGCGTGGTCTTCTCGTGCCGCACCTGTTTGCCCCGATAAACCATCGCCCACTCGTGCAGCCCGTGGCAGGCGAAGTTCGGCGCGCGGTCCCGCGTCGCCGCTAACAGCCCGGCAATCCACCCCAGCCGCTCCCGCTCCTTCTCCGCCAGCAACCCCGGATCCGCAAACAACACCCCCTCGGCAACCGAATAACAGCGCTCCGCAAAAACCCGCGGGGCAGGGGACTCCACCCATGCCAGCCCCACCCCGATCCCCGGCTGCCAATTCTCCAACAGCGCAAACGGATAGGGATAATACTGGAACAAAAAGTCCTCCACCGGATGCGCCACCCCGTGGTCGCGGCGCTTCCTCGTCGCCAGCGTATGCCGCTCCGCCCGCGCCCGGTGCGCCGCCGCGCGTTGCTGCCAATCAGTGGCGGATAGGATGGTCATCGGAGCGCAGGAAAGCATCGCGCCGCCAGAAAAGCACGAACTTCAAACAAAGGCAAAATTTCCCTTGCAACTCCAGCCCGCCGCCCCTAATCATGCCGCCCCGCGCCGAAAGGCGCATGGTAAAAATCGCGGGATGGAGCAGCCAGGTAGCTCGTCAGGCTCATAACCTGAAGGTCGTAGGTTCAAATCCTACTCCCGCAACCAATTCAACGTCAGTTTGTTGAGTGGTATTTTCACGGGGTTTCCAGAAGGGATGATTCTGCCGCCGTGAACAAAACAGGCCGGAAACCGTGAACAATTCCTCCCGCTCGCTGTGATGGGAGGGCATAAGTTTATGAATTCGGTCGCCACAGGGTCAAATTGTGGGTTTTGCGCAAATTCGACGGATTTCGGTGCTTGCGACAACCGATCCCGAACATGGCAAGCATCTACCGACGACCCGACACCCAGAATTTCTGTCTCTCCTGTTACCCGCGTCCCGGGGCGAAACTTGTCCGCGCCAGTCTCGGCACCGACAACGAGGAAATCGCATGGAAGGTGGCGCGGAAGGTGGACCTGCTCATCGAGCTCGAAAAGATGGCGGAAATCGAAGTTCCCGGGAAAATCCTCGGTGCCTTTGAGCAGTTCAAGTCACTTGTTGCGAAGGTGCCCTCGCAAGGTGCTGAACCCGGGGAATCTGACGCGCCGGAACTCAGATCCGGGGTGACCAGGATCAAATGTCCGATCGACGATCTCATCCGTTCCTTCCTCGTCCGCAGCGTGGTGGCCAACTCTCACCACGGAACTTCCGACAAAATCTCACGACTCCGACATTTCTTTGGCTCTGAGCGCATCAACGCGCTTGATCCCCGGCCTCCCGAGGTTCTGAAGAGACGCAAAAAGGTGAAAATCGCGCTGCCTTGGTTCAAGGGCGATGACCTGGCCCAGATCAAGACTGAGACCATTCTCGAATACCTGGCGGAGAAAAAATATTCGAGGACCAGCAATCGTCACGTTCGCGAACTTTTCCACGAACTCTTCCAATATGCTCTGAAGAGTGGGGCCTATCGTCCGGACAACCCGTATGCCGCGAATCCTGCGGACGACTTGCCCTCCTTCAAGGGCACGGGCGAGCCGATCACCGTATTGACCGCAGCCGAAGTGACGAATCAATACCGGGCGGCATCGCAAAACGCGCTCGTCCTCTTTGGCTGCCAGTTGATGCTGGAGGGCGGATTCCGGCTGCATGAGATCCTCGCCCTCAGGCGCAGGGATCTCGATGTTGGGGGCAAGATCCGGCTGATTTTGCCGGACGGCGGCCGAAGCACCTCGACCCGGCTGAAAACCGGTCAGCGAACAGTCACGGTCAGACCAGTCCTCCGCCCGATGATCGAGAGGTTTCGCGCAATGGTCCCTGCCGCCGATTCCGATTGGTGCTTTGCGTCGCCAACCGGTGACCGGATGACGAGCGACACGTTCGGTGAACTGCTCAGGCAAATCAACCGCGCGGCGGGGCTTTCCTGGACCACCCAGGACTTCAGGCACACCTTCGCCACCAACCGGATTGAAGAAGGCTGGAACCTGAAGACCCTGGCGCAGGAGATGGGCACCAGTGTCCAGATGCTGATGGAACACTACGCCGGTTTCATCGATCCTCCGGTATTGGCTGCCGCACGGATGATCTAGCCGCCGCGGAACGCCTTGAGGATGGCGTCCCGTTTCTCGATGAAATCCTTGGACGGCGGGCCGTCGAACATTTCGGCCGCGATCCCCTCTAGCAAGTCTTCAGGGGATTCTCCCAGGGCTTCGCCCTCTTCCTGATGCCACGACTCCACAAGCTCCAGAGCGAGGCCTGCCACCCGCTCGAAGTGAGGTGCATTGAAACATTTAATCAGAAGATCGTCGATGTTCGCCAGCTCGTTCGTGGACCGGATGGATTCGGCGACATGCTCGTCAGAAGCGAGTTCGTCGTGATATTCAAAGGTGGAAAGAGATTGCAGGGAAAAGCGCGGACGGAAGTGCCGCTTCAACCGGTCCGTCGCAAAATACACCGTGAGGCTGGCTCTTTTGCCCTTTCGGTCTGATGCCATCCTCGCCGCAAGGTGGTTTCGGCAGCAATCCAGAGCTGCGGTTGCGATTCCGCATGGGTCTTCGAAGATCCCAAGTTGCTCGGTGCTGCTTTTCAATTCGCTGTCTTGAATCACCTTCGACTTCCCTGTGGGAACTTCACCATAATTTCCATTTCCCGCGGCCTTAGTGCCATTCTGTTTTGCTTCGGATGGTTCGCTCAAAAGCGCATAAACTTGCTGCATAAGATCGTGTGACCAGTCGCGCAGGAACTTCGCTCCTCCTTTCTGACGAATGATGCAGCTGAGAATCGTCTCGGAGGCCAGCGATGCTAGAAGGTCCTGCGAGGAAATCGAACTGTCTGAACGACCCAAGGCATCTATTGGTTCGAAATCCGCGCAGTAACCGATTTTCCTTCCAAGCTCGTTCATCAAGTCATTCGTCACATTGATCCGGTTCGCAAGCCAGCTTGGACCGGTCTCGCGGTCGTCCTCGTCAATACCTCGTTGCACGAACCGGAGCAGTGGTTCGAGATCCACTTGGCAGGCACGGTCGCGCGGGGCAGGCAAGAAGAGAAGTGGATAGATTTGAGGGGCGAGCGGACTGCCGGTGAACGTCGACCGGTAGACGGTCTCTGTTGGATCATCGATTATCCGTATCTGAGAATCCGGACTTCCATTCCTTGGGCGTGGATTTGCTGTGGTATGCAGGGGACCCATGGGTTCGAGTGGCATGACCCAAACGAAGCGGAACAGGCTGCCAGTCCAAACTTGAAGAAACTCCGGAACTTGCAGCTTCAACTGTTTGGCTCCATGTAAGAATTGCAGGAAGTTGCGGAACAGGGTAAGCGGACGAAAGTGCGCCTTCCGGGTTAATGGAAGGCTGTTCAATTCGTCCGCATTTTTCCGAACCTCTTGATCCCGAGTTGCAAGTTCCTTCTGCGGTTTCAGGGATTTGATGTTGGATGGATTGCCGGACTTACTCGCTACCTTTTTTAAGCCGACTGGGAACAGGTGATCCATCAGTTCAGAAGCGTCTCTCGTCGATGGTGACGCCATGGATCCCGCCGACTCTGCACGGGAGATGATGGTTTGAATGAGATCCTGCACCGGTTCATTCTCAGGGAGAGGTGAGTTGGATCCATTGGTGATGTCGTCGGGTCGCCATTGCTCGATCTGCCGGGCGAGATCGAATTGGGTTCCACAACCTTCGGCATCGACGCCTGAGAGTTCGACGGTATGGCGGGGAAGGCTCCAATAGGTGAGGCTTCTGATTTCGTGGATGATTTGATCCCGAAGGCCTGTTGCCTTTGGGTTCGCGTTATATTGGCGGATCATTCGCTCAAGAATGGCTGAACGACCTGTCGCTGAGGCGGCATCGCTGTAGGAAATAATCGTGGTTCGGACCAATGGGAAAAACGTCTGGATGACGTTGACAGCGCTCAAGGGCAGCCGTAACAGAAAATACTTCCCCGTCTCGAACTCGCCCTCGTCTGCCGGAGGCATCTGCTCGGTTTGGACGTTCTCCGCCTCTCTCTTCCCATACCCGGTGAATTCGATGGCCAGCAGCACTCTGTCCGTGGGATGTCGGGAGGTTTGGTGCAGGTTCTTTACGTTCGCCAGATCAGATGAATCGGCAGCGTTCAAGGATGTCATGTTCTGAAACTCAAGCCTTGGAACTTCGAAAATTCTCAGGCCTTGGTCGAACAGCGTTCGGATAGCCCGCGCTTTTTTGGACAAGGGGTCAGCGGCCGCGTCTCCTAGCATGGCGATGCGGCTGTTCCAATTGATGGGTAGCCAGCCGAAACCTATCAACCGGGCCGTTGCGAGAGCTGCCACCTCAGGAGGGGACAGTCTGGTTTTCGCAGCGGCAGCTGTGACCATGCCGCGATGCTCGGGTTTTCCCTTGCTGGTGGGACCGAGACGCTCGTGAAAGATATCAGATTGGGTGAACCAGCCCGCGCCGAATCGAAGTCGGAGGGGGCCGAAAATGAACTCAATCAAGTCGCTGATGGCTG
Organism: Luteolibacter sp.; assembly: GCA_044374015.1. Lineage (GTDB taxonomy): Bacteria > Verrucomicrobiota > Verrucomicrobiia > Verrucomicrobiales > Akkermansiaceae > Luteolibacter. Next base: position 5,124 of record JBIPND010000011.1, read on the forward strand.
CAAAATGGAAGCAATTCGGGCGGGACACTTCGGTGTTTGGTCCAGAAGTGAAGTTCGGTTGATCGCCCCACGAAATCATCAATGTCTCCGGAATCGTCAGAGCGTGAGGCTCGAAGCTCGCATCCGAGAACAGTCCGGTGAAATAGTCACCAGCCAGGACGGAAAAGTCTGCCGGCAGTTCGGATTGGAACCGTGGTCGCGGCGACTTGGAATCGCGATCGAGTTCTCGAAGGATGTGATTGATCGTTCTCGCACGTTCGGATCTGACCAGCCGCCAAACTTCGTTGGTCGCTTGGCTGCCTCGTTGACGTGCGTTCATTACGAGCCCCGGATGGGAAACGATTAAGGCGACCCAACCCGTCTTCATTCCGGGTGACTTTGAGATTCCGGCAGCCAGAAACTCGATCCAAGGGATTTGCTTGAGCGTTTCCATCCTGATGGTGCATCGGTTGGCTTCTGCTCTCGCTCCTCTGGATCGGCGGGGATGATTCACTTTGGCTTTATTCGGTTTGGCAGTCATTGCGACCAACAGCTAGGCAATCGGAGCCCCTTTGCACAGTCTCACATGAGAGATCATGCGCGGTCGAAATATGCGGCAAACCTTCAACGGAGCATCGAAAGCCTGGAATTTCTTGATTGGGTGAATCTAGCAACGTGACCTGCTTACCCCCAAATGGCGTTTTTGCGCAAATTCATCGGATTTGCGTTGGGTGCTATGAAAGCACCAAAATACAAAATAGAAATCGACGCCCAAGAGGCGTTCAAGAAACTCGGGGTGGATCTTACGATCAGCCCTCTCGCGGAAAAGTGTCTGGAATCGCTCCGGCGGCGCCTCGAACGATTGATTACGACTGGCCTGCTCGTGGATGCACTTGGCGACGCTGCCCATGCGGGCAAATCGCGCCGCGGCCCCAAGAAATCCGGCTCGACCGGGGAAACCCAACAGGAGGACCGCGCCGATGAAGACTAAGCCGAACAAGCCCGATTCGAACAAGTCCGAACCGAAGAAGGCCCGCGTGAAGAAACGCCCCCCGCTTCGCAACCGTAACGGCAAGAAGCGTGGCAAAGTAATCCAAATCAGGCTGACCGAGGAGGAATTCCGTGCCATCCGCGCGGCGTGGGGACGCAGTGCCGCCGCAGTCGCCCGGATGTGCCTGCTGGGGCACGAACCGCCCTCTCGCGCCGCGCTGGAACCCGAAGATGTCCGGAAGATGATCCACGCGCTCCACGCATTCTTCGTAGCCTCAGAAAAGTCGCGTAACTGGATTCGGCTGCATGGAGCTGATGAAGCCAAGGCCGCCTTGGCCACGGAAGATCAAGCATTCAACCACCTCGCTCGCTTATGCTGCTCAAATATCTGAAACCTGGCGCGCACGAGGAGCCTGGCAGCATAGCCTACCTGCTCAAGAACCCTACCGCCCGCGTTGTCCGAGGCAATCCGGAAATCGCACAATGGGTGATTGATCAATCACCATTCGGTTCGCACCAGCGGCTCGTATCCGGTGTTGTCAACGATCTGACTTCACTCGACAGCATGCACGATGAAGTGCTGCTGAACGAGCTTGAGGCAATGCACCTCGCGAGGCGGCCGGAATCCGCAATGCCCTGGTGCGTTATCGAACACACCGACAAGGGAAAGCGTGAGTTCCACTTCGTGATTCCACTGTTTGATCTGCTGTTCGGCAAGCGCATCCATCCCTACGTGGACAAGATCGATCGGCATGCCTTCCGGTCCTGGGTCGAGCATTTCGCGCTCCGCTACAATCTGGATTACCCGCAAGAAAAACTGCGCGTGAAACCTGCTTTCGAGCACTTGCGGAGTCTCCGTAAATGCGACCGCGAGTTTCTCGAAGGAATCTGGAATCACGTCGATGCCTTGGTGCGGAAAAAGCGGATCAAAACCCGGGAGGATCTGGAGCGGCAACTCACAAAGAATGGCCAGAAGGTGCGGTTCACCAAACTCACCGGTGGCCAGCTGAAGCAGCCGGTAATTCTCGGTCCGGACGGCAATCCCCTCCGCCTCACCAACAGCATCTACTACGATCCCGACTTCGGACTCAAAGACCTGCTGCCCCTCGATCGTGCGAACAAGGATGCTGTTGCGTTTCGCCTGAAGGAACTGGAAAGTTTCCTCACGAAATGGCATCAGTTCCGTGCCTTTCAGTCGATCGGCAGGTTGTTTGGCAAGAGACACCAAAAGGACATAGCCAAGGGCGATGGGAGGAAATCTCTGGCGCGTCTGAAGCGTCTCATGGGCGAGCGTATTGCCTCGGAGCTTCAGGTCGATGGACCTGCCTCACGAATTGACTTCAACAGCGTTTTTCGCGCAGCGGGCCTGGTTAAATCCGGATTTTCGATCGAAATTCTCACCCCGAAATTGAAGCTGGCATCCGCTCCGGAAACCTCGGCTGTTGAATCGAAGGCCAGTCCGGAGGCTTTTCAGCCACCGGACCCCGGAGCGAATCAACCTCCCGAAGTGGCACCTGTCGCACCCGGCGAACCTGCAAATTCCACCACGCATATGACACCAAAGAAAATTGAAGCTGGACCCCAAATCGGCGAGTAGCCGCCACGGGAAATCCAGCCCATGGCCAGGTTAGCAAAGCAGTGCATTACCGGTTTCCGGTGGCGACAATGAATCCCGCCAGCCATCCCGTTTCCGGATGGCTGGCGGGGAATGGGATCGGGCGGGTGGAATGAACCTTAGTGACGGAAATCAAATCCCCCCCCGGCGAAGCATTCGCTCGAATGCTGTATCCGAAGGTCAAGAGTTCCCCGATTGGGAATTGGCTGACCTGGATGGATTCTGCGGAGATGGAAGGTGTCCGGCCATTGAAGCAGGTGACGCATGTTCCGACGCCGAATGAAGATTTAAAACTGTTCTAAAACGCGATGCTTCCCGGAATGGTGGCGGGGATTCGGTTGGAGAGTTGAGCGGTGAAAAGGGGGTGGGCCGGAGACGGCCCGCCCCTCAATTTTTGGTTTGCCGTGGCAGACCGTCAGATCTCCGCTCGCTCCAAGCGCTGTTTCCTTTCCCTCCAGTCGGGCAGAACGGCATCGAGCATGCGGAAGAATGCGGCGCTGTGATTGAGGTGCTTGAGGTGGCAGAGTTCGTGGAGCACGACGTATTCCACGCAGACTGCAGGTGTTTTGATGAGGTCCGGATTGAGGAGTATTTCCCCTTTTGCTGTGCAGCTGCCCCAGCGTTTGGGCATGCGCAGGAGGCGCAGGGTGGGGTGGGAAAGTTAGTGGATTGGGAGGCGCTTCAATGCCTTGCCAAACTCGTTTTGGAAACGGCGTTCCGCCTGTTTGCGCATCCACTGGCTGGTTTGCTTGCGGGCACAGTTGGAGTCGGTAGCGTCGGGCTGGCGGATTTCGATGAAACCCAACTTCAGGGAAACGCCAGGTTTTGTGTCAGAGACAATTCGCAGGCGGTATTGGCGGCCGAGGTAGCTGTGGGTTGCTCCAGACCGGTAACGCCGCGGCGTCGGCTTTGGCATCCAGGAGAGAAACTGGCGGCGCTCGCGCAGTATCCACCGGGCACGTGATTGCACGCGCCGGATGTTGTGTGCCAATGCAACACGATTTTGAGGCCGGATTGTTGATTCTCCTGATCAAGTGCCAGGCGCGACGGCATCAGATCTGGTATCTGAGCGGATTTCAACGGGCACCTTGGATGCTTCCTGCGCCAAGAGTTCACGGAGCATTTTCCACGCGACGAGCAGCAACGAGCGCGTGGTTTGCCCGTCTTTCCTTGCTACCAGCGCGAGCAATCCTTCGAGCTGCGTTGCCTCGTAATCTGACAGGGTTGGCATTTGGGCGACTTTCTTTAATGTGGCGATGTTGTGGGATAACCTCTCCTCCCGCGAAAGATTGCCATCGGGTTTACCGGAAACGGCATCAATTGAGAGAATCAGCTCTTCCTCGCGGGGCGACAGGTCCCAATCGTCAGCCTTCGAACTCGAATTCGCCGGAGAACGTTTCTTGCCTTTGGCTGCTTTGGCATTGCGGGATATTTGTGGAAGGTTGAGCTTGCGAGTGCCGTTTGGCGCCCGTTTTCCGAACTGAACATTGTGAAGCTTGCAGTATTCGCGCAGGGCTTCGCTCGCGATTGCGTCGCTGCGACCATTCACCCTCATGTATTCCAGTGCGTAAATCCAAGCCTCCACGGCATGCGAGTCCTCTACCTTGGACAGTTCTTCAATTTGTCTGCCGGTCGGGCGAACCTGGTCCAAGCCGGCGTGGATCATTTCAATTCGGATTCGCCCCGAATGAACGCATTTATTCAATTGTGATTTACCGAGGCCGGTGAGGCGTTTGCCAAATGCCTCGAAATCCTGGTCGGTTTCGCGGAACTGTTCGGTCGACTTGACCTCCCACAGGTGGTAATTGCGGAGTTCGAGCCCCAAAGTTGCGGCCTTGATGACCCGACAGTTTTCCAAAAATCGTTCGAGTTCTTGAGCCGCGAGGGTCAGATTGCCGGTTTTCATTGCCGTTGCTGTCTCGTATCGCATCCGCAGGTAGTCCGCGGAGATATCAATCGCCTGGTCGTTGACAGGGGCATTCGCAGAGATCAGGTGGAGAAACGCTTCGAGTGTGGGAGCAGTTTCATTTGGTTTGATTTTAGAATTCATGTGGCTGGGGTGTTTGCTATACCAAACGGGATTCCGCTGAATTTGCGCAAAACACGATTTTCACGAGGTGTTCTTCCCAAGCGCCTTTGCTACGGGTGGCGATGTCCCCCGAGGTCTAGGAGCGGGAACGAGGGCGTTCACTTCTGGAACAGCCCGCTGCCTGAAATCCGCTTCCTCGTGCTCGACGACACTTACATCAAGGTCTACCTAGACCAAGCCGTGCGCGATCCCGGAGGGACTCAACCGTCCTACGATTCCTTCCCCATCCGATCCGCAGAGCCAGCAGACCGGGCCGGAGGCTTTTCCGCCTCCTGCTTCTGGTGAACCAACGGCCACATCTCCACCGCAGGAGACCGCGGATTCGCCCGTTGTGCCCGGCACAGCAGAGAAGGCACGACATCAAAAGAGTCCTGCTCACGAAATCGAATCGCCCTCGATTTAGGTGCGGTACCCCCCCCGGAATCCACGAGTCGCCAAGTTACCAAAGCAGTAATTGGTCTTCGTGGGAAGATGCATCCAAATCCCGCCAACCCAAGAAGTTGTAACGTCGGCATTATCGACGTCCAGTAGCTGCCGGCGTGCATTTTGGTGGCGATATCATGCATCTGAGCTTGTGTGAGTGTTCGTCGCAGCCGCCGAAACAATTTTTTCAGCTGCCTCAAGCCGGGCCCGGCTCGCTGCCGCCAACCACTGGACGCCGAACTTGCGGGCGATCTCCACCGGGAGATCCGGCCCGTTGCTGTCCAGCGCCGCCGCCCGCAATTCCTCGAACGCGATTTCCTCGATCTTCCGTCCGTCCGCTTGGGTTGTGGGAACGCGGTAGTGGTGCCCCCAAGCTGGAGGTATGCGACTTCGTCCTATATCGGCTGATCGAAGAATCTGTTTATGGTGAACTTGCAAGTAATCAACGCGCGGAACACAGGTTGATCGATGAATGGGTGATGTAATCCTCACCCCGCCCAGTTCTGGCAGGGTGAGTTTGAGTGGACTCACTGCATCAGAAGCTCGTGCAAAATTCCTGCGGGAACCGGAAACGCGGTCCCGTGGCGAATGCCGGCGGGCATCGCAAGACTTGGCGTGACATCCTCCCACTGTTTCAAATCGCCGGAGATCAACGCAGCGTAGTGGTGCTTGGTATAAGCATCGAAATAGAGAATCATCCGGTCGCCGATCTTCAGTGCGCTCGGTCCCTCGACCCAACTTCCGGGCGGATTGACCGGCTGTTCCTCAACCTGATAAGGACCCGAAAGGGAAGATGCGGTCGCGATGCGCAGGTTCTTCACCGGCTTGGGAAACTTCGTCTCGTCCTTGAAGAACATTACCGCCCGCCCTCCGGTCATGATCAAGGTGGAGTCGATGCAGTTGAATCCGGGATCGAAAAAAAGCCGGGTCGGAGAAAACGTTTCGAAGTCCTTGGTGGTCGTCGCGTAGATGCGGTGGTCGTTCTCCTTGCCTCCCGGATCGGTATCGGGAAAGCGGCCTGGGATGGTGGATGCCCAGAAGATAACGAAGCAGTCTTGCTCCCTGTCATGGATGATTTCCGGCACCCAGCAGTTTTTCGCGGTCGGTTCGTGGGACATCACGGCGAGTTCCTTTTGTTCCGACCAGTGGATGAGATCCTTTGACGAAGCGTAGCCGATGGTGCGGCTATTCCAACTGTCCGTCCAGACCATGTGGAATCTGCCGTCCGGTGCGCGGGTCACGCATGGATCGCGCATAAGCTTCGACTTGCCGACTTTCGGCGTGAGAAACGGTTCGCCTCTCTTCAGCGGCTTCCATAAGAGTCCGTCAGTGCTCCATGCCAGATGCAGTCCGTCTTCGCCGTTCTTGGTGAAATAGGAGAACAGAAAACATGGGTCCGGCAGAACGATCTCTTCCGCGGCTGCAGCGCTGCTCAGCAGGGAAAGACCGGCGAGCCATGCCAGAAATATTGGAATCAGGGTCCGGATTTTCATGTCCTGCTCATGATTCACACTCGTGGTGGATTGTCCACGCAGCCATTATCCGCTCCAACGTCGTCAGATGGTTCAGATCCCATTCCGAACCGCTTGACGATTTCGTGATTCCGATTGTTGCTCCGGACAGAAACCGCCCATACGCCTTCATGAAATCTTCCTTTGCGGTACTTTTGTGGTTCTCTGTTCCGCTTCTGGGGGTGGAGGAACCGTTCAAACCGACGCCCATCTTGCCCGGAGGGTTGGTCGTGCCGCTTTATCCTCCATTCTCACGGAATCTCGATCCGTTGAGAATGCAAGAGCCGGAGAAATACAACACGGTCAGCGGTGGCGAGGGGCCCATCACTAATGTGGTCAATGTACACAATCCCTCGATGGAAGTTCATCGGCCTCCCGACGATGTTCCTAACACCGGAGCTGCGATCATTCTGGCTCCGGGGGGCGGCCACGAAATCCTCTGGGTAGGACCGGCGGGAGCCGACTATGTACCCGTCTTCGCCAGGCGCGGAGTGACCACCATTATCCTCCGATATCGCCTGCGGGCGGACGGCTACGAACCGACGCGGGATGCCGTCAACGACGCGTTCCAGGCGATCCGCATCGTTCGGTCACAAGCCGCCGAGTGGAAGATCGATCCCTCGAAGATCGGTATCATCGGGTTCTCGGCCGGTGCCGAACTCTCATCGCGCGCGGCCCTTTTCTTTGCGGAGTCCGACAGGAAACATTCCAAAGCACACCAACCGCTCTGCTGGATTTCCTCGCGACCGGATTTCGTCGGTGTGATCTATCCGGGACCGACGCCGTTCACCGGTCATCCGGAGACGACGGTTCCTCCGAACGTGCCTCCAAGTTTCATCACCTGCGCGGGGTCGGGCGACCGGGAGCATGCGCTGTGGGCGAACGACTATTTCCTGCCGATGCTCAAGGCCGGAATCCCTAACATCGAAATGCATGTTTATGGACGGGGTGGCCATGGCGTGAGACTATCAGAGGAGGGTGAGCTTCCCTACGCCACCTGGATCGACCGTTACATCGACTGGATCCGCGATCTGGGATTCCTCGGCAAGCCCGGTGTGGAAACCCGGGCCGCCCATGATGTCGCGCGCCATGTGGCCGCGGGACGCTAAGACCCCGTTTTCTATCAGGCGCCGAAATTCTGGAGAAACGGCCGGTCGGTATCCGTCCGGAGGCACCATTCGATGAGCTTGAGTTGAAGCTCGCTTACCACGGTGGCGTGAGTCGGATCGCCGTAGAGGTTGTTCATTTCGTGCGGGTCCTCGGAGATGTGAAACAGCTCGTTGCCGCCTGTTTCGCGGATGACGAGTTTCCACTCCCCGGTGCGGACCATTTTGCATCGGGCCATCGCATCCGGGCACTGCCGGTAGGTGAGTTGCTTGCCCCCCACGGTCTTGACCTGACGTCCATTTTTCTCCGAAAAAACAGGCGCGTTGAAACGAGCGCGCATCGCGTTCTCATGGCCACCATCGGCGAACACTGCGGCTTTCGCCGAACCTCCGTGCAGGGCGGGGAGCAGAGACTCACCGTGCCAGACCCATTCCGGGGGAGCTTTCAAACCCAGCATATCCAGAACGGTGGCGGGGATGTCCACATGTTCGCTGAGGCCAGGCACTCTCCTGCCAACTGGGATTCCAGAACCAGACATGACGAAGGGTACCCGCAGCAGGCAGTCCTGCAACGCAGCGTCCCACTTTTCGTTGATACCGTATTGACCGGCGAAGTCACCGTGGTCCGAGGTGAAAATGACCAGGGTTTTCTCGTCGAGGCCGGTCTGCTTCAATGTGTCGAGGATTTGTCCCACGAGACTATCGACAAATAGAATCATGGCATAATAAACCGCCTGCAGTTCCCTTAGCGATTCAGAGGCAATGTCATTTCCCAATCGCCATTCCCGCTGAGCCCGGAGTGGAAGCGAGGCTCCGGTGGGAAGTCCGTGAGGAAAAGGTTGGATCGATGCGGGATCCACCATTGAGTAAAACGGTTCGTGGATCGCATAGGGAGGATGCGGCTTGCTGAGATTGACTTGCAGGAAGAACGGCTTGGATGGATCGCGAAGATGGCGGAGATAGTGACAAGCTTGGTCCGCACGGTTTTCATCGCTGAATGACTCATCGCTACCGGTGACAAGTCCCTGATAGTCCACGTCTGCCAGAGCATTGATGTGGGGGCCGCTGCGCGGTGTGCCGGGTGGATGGATACGCTTGGTTTTGGCGAGATGGGAGAGTCCCTCCGTAAATGAGGTGTAGTCCACGGCACCTCCGCCGAATTTGTTGCAGTTCTCTCCTTCACCGTAGAACCAGGCATCCTCCCAAAGATGGTTCAAGCCGAGCACCGCTGTTTCATAGCCATTGCTGCGAAGGAATTCTCCGAGGTTCGGGGCTCCTTTTGGCAGGTGATTTTCGCCCATGACCGTGCGCAGGCCATCGGTATGGGTGTAGCGTCCGGTGTGCATGGCGCAGCGCGACGGAACGCACTTCGGAAACGGCGCGAAATGGTTCTCAAACACGGTCCCGCTGGCGGCAAGCCGATCGAGATTCGGAGTATTGAGATCCGGATTTCCAATAAAACCCGTGCAGTCGCCGCGCATTTCGTCGGCTGTGATGAAGAGGATGTTCATGGATTCCGGCAAGTGGACGGATGGGGAAATGGGTCTGGAAACCTCCGAACGTATTTCAAGGGACCTGCCACCGCCATCCAACCTTCGTAGGATGAGGCGGTCAACCGGCATACGAAGGATGGATAGACCGGGTGGGGTCGGCTGTAGCAAAATATGCGCATGGAACAGGTAATGAGCAGCCGCCTCATGAATGGATTGCGGAACGAAAACGTGTCGTGGCGAACGTCGGCCGAAGCCGTTCCCATCATCGGGGATTTGCTCCGCCGATTCCACGAAAGTGGCGCGGTCCCGGTCTGGGCTGTGGTCTATGGCAATACCCGATTGATGAAACAACTCAGACCCATCCTTGCAAACGCCGGTGCCTGGAAGAGGTGGCCTTTGATGGTTCTGCATGCGGAGGGCGAATGCGGCGGAATGCAGATGATCACCCTCAGTGATGGGGAGTCCGCCTGCCTTCATGATCGCGGGTGTGTCGTTGGCATGACCTGGAAGGACTCCTCTGGAGGAGCACGCGCCGCGCTTTGTGGACTCACTCCCGTCGGGCGTGACCCAGTCAAGGCCTCACTCGAAACCATGGAGCGCGCCGCCGATTTGCTGGACTCCGCTGGACTTGCATGGCCGGACGTCTATCGAACCTGGTATTTCAATGAACGAATCCTCGATTGGTACGGCGATTTCAATGAAACACGCCGTGACTACTACGCGCGGCAGGGCATGAGTTTGGATCGCCCACCGGCCAGCACGGGTATCGGCATTTGCAATGAACACAACGCACCGCTGGCACTTGGCCTGTTGGCGGCCCGACCGGGAATCGAACCAGGACCGGTGCCATCGCCACTTCAGAATGAGCCGGCGAAATACGGCAGCTACTTCAGCAGGGCGTCCGAGGAAACTTCGGATGGCATGCGCACCCTGTGGATCTCCGGGACCGCATCGATCAACCTAGCAGGCGAGACCTTGTATGTGGGGGATTTTGAAGCCCAAGTCCTCGAGTCCTATCGAGTCGTGGCGGCACTGCTCTGCAGCCGTTCGATGGCATGGAATGATGTTCGTCGTGCAACGGTTTATATCCGAGAGCCGGAAGATCTTCCGCATTTCCATCGGCTTGTGGATGCCGGTGTGGTGCCTGACCTGAAGGCAGTCGTGATCGTCGCGACGGTCTGTCGTGAAAGCCTTTTGTTTGAAATCGAACTGGAAGCCTCATCATGAAAGCCTCATATGTTTCTATTCTGTCTGTGCTGGTCATCTGCCTGTCCTGCTCCAGCGCCGGAGCGATGGGTATGGACAAATCCCAACTCAACAAAGGTGCGAAGGCCTCGGCTCCGCTGCTGGCTGATCCGAAGTCATCGGTGAATGCACTTCTGGCAATCACTGATGAAGCCGAGCTGGAAACAAAAATCGGCGGACTCGCCGCTGCCGCCCACGAACGCAAGGGGCTGGCCGCTGTGGCATCGATCCACGATCAACTCATCGCCCGCGGCGACCTGCGATCCGCGCTCATTGGGGCGAGCTTGCTGTTGGATGTGTGCGAACAGATTCCTCAAAGTTCCCATGGGGTCACCAAGGAGTTGTTACAGTTTCCCGATGAGTTGTGTGATCGCGCCGCAGCATTGCTCCGCCACCCGGATCCGGTGGTTCAAGCGATGGGCGAATGGGCGCTTGCCTTGCGGGTGAAGAAGACGGACTCCACCAGCACGAAGATCGACGAGCAGTTCTCCCGCGGTTTTTCCAAAGCGGCATGGTATGTCACCTGGAAGAATCGCGACAACGCTCTCAACCTCGCGGACGATTACTCACGGCAGCTTGTCATGCTCAATCAACACC
>JBIPND010000221.1:0-5756 GCA_044374015.1 Luteolibacter sp.
GCGAGGTGGCCATCATTGTCGGCAACCTTTCCGGCCTGTCGGTCCCCTCGCTGAGGTTGGATCGCTCCGCGCCGAATGAGATTACGCTCAGTTGGACCAACCCCTCCTTCAAACTGCAATGGCAGGCCAACGGGTTGATCCCGGCCAACTGGTTGGATTACCCGGGTGAGGCGGCCAGTCCGGTCACCGTGCCGATCACCACGGCCATTCCATCGGCCTTCTTCCGGTTGGCGCCGGAGGTGGATCCCAACACGCTGACCGGCAAGCTGATGATGGGGTATCAAGGCTGGTTTGCCGCGCCGGGTGAGGGTTCGGCAAACAACCGGTGGGTGCATTGGTTTCGCAATAACAATCCGGCGGCGACCAATGCCACCTTTGACATTTGGCCGGACACTTCCGAGCTGGACGCGGATGAATTGTTCGACACCAGCATGACTTACGCAAATGGTTCACCGGCGAAACTCTTTTCCGCCTACAAGCAAAAGACCGTGGTGCGCCATTTTAAATGGATGCAGGAAAATCATCTCGATGGCGTCTTCTTCCAGCGCTTTCTCACCGACCTGCCTGGAGGAAATCTCTCGGCCCTTCGCAATCAAGTCGCGGTCAACGTGCGCGTGGGGGCGGAAACCCACGGGCGTGTGTTCGCCATCATGTATGACATCTCCGGATATCCCGCGAATACACTGATCAGCAAGCTGACCAACGACTGGCTTTATCTCGTCAACACGCAGCGTGTGACCGACAGCCCCTCCTACCTGCGACACAAAGGCAAGCCCGTAGTCGCCATCTGGGGCTTTGGTTATTCGGACCGCGACGACACGCCCGCCCATGCGCAGGAAGCAATTGCCTGGTTCAAGGCGGCGGGATGCACGGTGATGGGCGGCGTGCCAGCAGGCTGGCGCACATTGGGAACCGCCGGATCGGATACTGATCCTGACTGGAGCAGCGCGTTCCGCGCGTTCGATGTCATCTGCCCTTGGAGTGTCGGTAGCTACAAAAACAATTTCGAAGCCGATTTTTATCGCTTGAATTACACGGTGCCCGACCTGGCCGAGTGCAAACGCAACGGCATTGATTATCTACCCGTGATCTTCCCTGGTTTTTCGTGGACGAACCTCAAAGGCGGCCCTTTCAACCAGATTCCGCGCAACGGCGGCAACTTCTACTGGCGTCAGGCCTACAATGCCGTCCGGTCCGGCTGCACGATGATGTACGGCGCGATGTTCGACGAAGTGGACGAAGGCACCGCGATGTTCAAAATGGCTCCGACCGCCGCCCAACTGCCGGCGCAAGGCACCTTTGTGCCTCTTGACGTTGATGGTTACAACCTGGGTAGCGACTGGTATCTGCGGCTGGCCGACCAAGCCGGCAGGATGTTGCGCGGCGAAATTCCCCAGAGCGCGACGATTCCGATCACGCCGCCCTGAACTGCGCCGAAGAGGCAGATGACTGCCCGCATGAGATGAGGTTCAAAGCAATCCGCAAAATCTTCTATGATCACAGCCATCAAGCGCCGCTTTTGAAACGGGTTATTTGGCCGGGGTGTGCCATCGGCCTCGCAAGCATTGATCGTGGAAGACCCCGGCCAAATGGCCGGGTTGACGGATTCTGAGAGGTTGAGCAAGTTTGAGTCCTATTTCTAAAACAATACAAAACCCATGAAACCCCGCTCCAATCCATTCGTTCGCACCGCCACCGCTCTTGCCGCCTTTTCCCTCGCCTTCGGTGCCATCACCGCCCACGCCGCGACCGTCACGTGGAACGGCGCGTCCGGTGAGGACTGGGACACCGGCACTAACTGGTCAACATCGGCCAAGCCAGCGAATGCGGATATCGCTGTGTTCAACCTGACCGGGATCACCTCGGTCACCAACGCCACGGCCAACCAGACCGTCACCGGCATCAACTTCGACACCGCCATCGCCTCAACCGGCGCTTTCACCCTCGGCACCACCGGTGGCAACAAGCTCACCCTGCAGAGCGGCGGCAGCACCCAGATTCTTTCGACTCTCACCGGCACCGGGAAAACCATCACCGTCAACGCCCCGCTCGTCTTGGCGGGAACTTCCTACACTTTCGCTAACCACAGCCCGGCGGCGAACAACAACACCCTGAACTTCGGCGGTCCGATCACCTCCACCAGCGGCACGACCGTCTTGGCGATCGGTGGCCCGAACACGGGAAACAACACCATCAGCGGCATCATCTCCAACGGCCCCTCGGGAACAATGGGCGTGACCAACAATGGCAACGGCACTTGGGTCCTCTCCGGCGCCAATACCTACACCGGCGATACCGCCATCACCGCCGGCACGCTGATCGGCATCGGCGCCAACGCCTTCGGCAGCACCTCCGTCATCCGCATCGCGGCGGGCAAAACCTTGAGTCTGCGCGGTGACGCCACCACCGCCTTCCAGAGGGCCGACACCAGCGCGCTCTACACCCTCAGCAACAACAACACCGGGTCCTTCATCAACGTGGACGCGGCGACCGGTGACACCACCGCCAAGACCATGAGCGCGGGCGCGTTGAACACGACCTACACCGCGGCGTCATACCAAGTCAACTTCACCGGCGCCAACAATACGAGCCTGAGCCTGGGAGCCATGACCGGCACGGCCACCACCGTCGCCGGAACGGTGATCATCAATAATAACATCGTTGGCACCGGAACCTCCTTGACCCTGGCCAGCTACACCAGTGCCAATACGGCCGCTGGGGAAACCGTGATCTTCACCGGCAACGGAAACACCTTCGTCACGGGGGCCATCACCCCGAGCGCCACCACTTTGACCCTCAACAAAGGCGGCCCCGGCACCCTCACCCTCTCCAGTGCCAGCTCCTACACCGGTGCGACCAACATCAATGTGGGTTCACTGAATATTCAGAACGTCGGTGCCCTCGGTGCGACATCGACTGGCACTAAGGTGGCCAACGCGGCCACGCTGCAATTGCAGGGCGGCTTCAGTTACGCCGCAGAACCTCTGACGCTGACTCCAGGCGTCGCTGGGTCAGGGATGCTCTTGAACGTGAGTGGGGACAATACTTGGAATGGGCCGATCACCTCGGATACAGTCACAGACACCCATACCTCGCGGATTGGGTCCGATGCCGGCACGCTGACATTGGCCGGTTTGGTCACCCTGTCGGGCAGTGCCCACCAGCTTGTGCTTCAGGGCGAGGGAGCCATCACGGTCAGTGGTCAAATCACAGGCGTCGGCCGATTGACTTCCGGTTTCGGAGCCGGCATTCGAATCGTGAGCAATAATACGAACAACTACACCGGCGAGACCGCCATCAACGCCGGCACTCTGGCCGGCATCGGCGCCAACGCCTTCGGCAGCACCTCCGTCATCCGCATCGCGGCGCTCAACACCTTGAGTCTGCGAGGTGACGCCACCACCGCCTTCCAGCGGGCCGACACCAACGCACCCTACACGCTCAGCACCAACAACAACTTTGCCACCATCAACGTGGACGCGGCGACCGGTGACACCACAGCCAAGACCATGAGCGCGGGCGCGTTGAACACGACCTACACCGCGGCGTCATACGACGTCAACTTCACCGGCGCCAACAATACGAGCCTGAGCCTGGGAGCCATGACCGGCACGGCCAGCACCGCCGCGGGAACGGTGATCATCAATAATAACATCGCTAGCACCGGAACCTTGACCCTGGCCAGCTACACCAGTGCCAATACGGCCGCTGGGGAAACCGTGATCTTCACCGGCAGCGGAAACACCCTCGTCACGGGGGCCATCAACCCGAGCGCCACCACTTTGTCCCTCAACAAAGGCATCGGCGCCGGCACCCTCACCCTCTCCGGAACTAACACCTACACCGGCCCCACCGCCATCAACGGCGGCACACTGACACTTGCCTCCACCGGTTCCATTGCCACGAGTTCCTCGGTTGCCGTCGGTGCGGCAGGAAGTTTCGATACCAGCGCCAAGACGACCTACACGATTCCCGCCATACAGCCGCTTGCCTTTGGCATTAACGCAACCGACTCTGGATCCAGCGGCAAGATCGTGGCGGCCGGTCTCGACATTTCCAGTGCCGTGGTCACCTACAACATCACCGGCACGCCGGATGATCCGGTCTACGTGCTCGCCACTTACACCAGCCTTACCGGCACGCCAAGCTTCGCCTCGGTGGCTGCGCCTCCGACGGGCTACACTCTCAACTACGCATACGAAGGCAACAAGATCGCCTTGGTTCAATCTCCCGGTTACGCTTCTTGGGCGAACGACCCGCTCAAAGGCAACATCCCCGGCGAACCCGCCACTGGCGACTTCGACAACGACGGCATCACCAACATCGAGGAATACGCCCTCGGCCAGAACCCGCGCGTCTCCAGCCAGCCCGCAGGCGTGCTCTCCGGCAACGTCATCACCTACACCAAGGGACCCGACGCCATTGCCAATGGTGACGTCTCCTGGGTCATCGAAACCTCGCAGACTCTCGCCGCCGATTCATGGACAGCAGTGGTCACCCAGCCTGCGGCAGATCCCGCCCTGATCATCACCTACACCTTCACCCTCGGCACCCCGCCCACGGAATTCGCCCGCCTCAAGGTCACCAGCCCATAAATTGGCTCGCGACGGATCAAAGCGGGGATCAGGGAATTCAGGTTTCCTGATCCCTTGCGTGCGCGGCGGACCCGAACAACCCAACTGATTCCGAATCGCTTCCTCAAATGACGCTGATTTCACTGAAAGAATTGGAAGGGATTCTACTCACCTTTTGAGTGCACAAGTCATTTTCTCCAACCTCTTCAAAATCAGTTCAATCAGTAAAAGCAGTGGTTACCATCTTCCTTTCCAGGCTTCCATCTTTTCCCCACCTCCGGTCCAGCCACCAGCTCTACCAATAGCGTTCGCTCGAGAAGCGATTTCCTCGCATTCATTTTTTCATGAAGCCGCTGCATTTTTCATTCCTGCTCACTCTACTTGGTGGGTCATCGCAAGGGTTCGCCGAGACGAACCCGTCCCGGCCAAACATTGTCATGATCTTCACTGATGACCAACGCGCTGATGCGGTTGGCTACGTCGGCAACACCGCCATCCACACCCCCAACCTGGATCGCCTGGCCAAGGAGGGACTGGTGTTCACCAACTGCTTCGTCAACACTTCGATCTGCGCCGTAAGCCGGGCGAACCTGCTGAGCGGCCAGTATCCGCACCGCCACGGCATTGATGATTTCTTCAAAACCTTCAGCGCCGCACAGTTCAGCAGGTCCGTGCCCGCCCGCCTGCGCGCCGCCGGATACCAAACCGCATTCTTTGGCAAGTGGGGCATCGGGGATACGGCCGAGAAGACCGCTTTGGGAGCTGGGGTTTTTGACTACTGGGCGGGCCAACCGAAACAGTCCAATTTCTTCCACGCTGCCGACTGCCGCTATGTTCACTCCGATGGCTTCCAGCGTCCGGTCAATAACCTCTGCGACTGCCCGGCGGATTCCCGCGGCAAGGCTGGCATCGAGATCCGGATCGGCAAAGCCAACCTCACCGATCCGATCCACGTGGACGCGGTGATCACTCCCGCCCACGTTCGGCGTTTTCTCGAAGGGCGCGATTCCCGGAAGCCATTTTTCATGGCGCTGCATTTCAAAGGACCCCATTCGCCTTGGACTGATTGGGATCCGGAGATGGAAGGGGTCACCCAAGGAAAGCAGATGCCCATCCCCGCATCCGCAACCCAGGAGAACGCCGACCGCGAACCGGACGTCGTCAAAAAGTCGCTCGGGGCTG
>JBIPND010000222.1:0-5739 GCA_044374015.1 Luteolibacter sp.
GACCCCTCCGAATTCCCAACTCCACAACCATTCGTCCAAGCATGAAACACGCCCTCCGCTCACTCCTGACGGCAGCCTGCCTGCTGCCCGCCTCGATTTTCGCCAACACCGCGCCGACGGTCCTCATCCAGTCCGCCACCATGCGGCCCGGGACCACGCTGATGGATGTGGTCTATCGGGTGAACGATCATAAGGGGACGGCTCATCAAAGCCCGGCACGCCGTGCCGGGTCTGGATTCCTAGGAATCCCCGCGTCCTGTAGGGACGCCTCATGCGAGAGAGATGCCAATGCCCGAAGCCGTCCTCTCCATCGCCCGTCGCCGCCGAGTGCATGAGTCGTCCCTGCAGGACGGAAGCCCATGCCGATGCCAACCACCCGGCACCGTGTGCCGGGCTGCGATGAAAGGTCCCGTTGGGAGCGAAGACTCCTCCGACCGAATGAGAACTGTGGCTAACGATCAGGGCGTGGCCTTGCGGCAACTGTCGTTCACCGTGAATGGCGCGGACCGCACGGCGGTGGCTTATCTGTTCTCCAACGACAGCGATGGCGACGGCATCCCCGACGCGTGGGAGCAATATCATTTCGGCACGCTGGCCAACGGTGCCAGCTCGGACACAGATGGCGACGGCATTCCCCTGCTGGCGGAATACACGGCCGGCAGCAGCGGCGGCACGGATGGATCGCTCGTGTTCCTGCGCAATCCTGAAAAGCACCTGCGGGTCAGCCCGGCGGTGGCCACCGTGGGCACCGGAGAAAGCATCGACTTCACCAGCAGCGACAACAACGGCACGCTCACGTGGAGCATGGGCCCCGCGCAGAGTGGCGGCAGCGTGCATGCCGTCACGGGACGTTACACCGCAGGTGCCATACTTGGCATCGACCAGGTGGTGGCGCGCAACGCGGGCCGGACTTGCCGCAGCCCTCAGGGATGGCAGCGCCGTGGCTGCGGATACGGAGGTATTGATGGACTCTCCCAGAAACTCCAGCAGCAAGATCCCCAGCACTCCGGTGATCACGGTGGCGACTCCGAGATAGATCACCATGTGAGCGGTGCTGGAAATGGGGATGAACTCGGTGAGCCCCTGCACCAGACCGAAGAGAATCGCCTCGATGACACTCACGACTGGGTCGGTTCATCTTCTTGGATCTCAATGCCCATTTTTCGCGCCCGATCTTTCCAAAGGTTGCGCGCGTGGAGCTGGAGATCGGCCACCTTGTCCTTCTCGTCCATGATTTCGAATCCGAAGATGGTTTCGATGATATCTTCGAAACTGACAATGCCGACCGTGGTTCCGAACTCATCAACTACGAGAATGATCTGGAGTCGCTCGGCAATGAAGCGTTGGAAGAGCACATCAACCGGTGTGTGCTCGGCGGCCATGGCCATCGGGCGTTTCACATCGGCGAGCGTGCCGATGTCGTGGGTGTCCTTGAGGTGGTCTAACAAGACCTCGCCGCGGATCACGAACCCCGTGATCTCGTCGCGGTTGTCTTTGTAGACGGGGATGCGGCTGAAGGGCTTTTCCTCGATGATTTTCACAAACTCAATGAGAGGCATCGACTCGGACAGCGCGAAGATCACCGGGCGTGGCGTCATGATGTCCCAGGTTTTCATCGAGTGAAGCTGGATCAGGTTGTGGACAAACTGGCTCTCACGCTCCTCCAGCTGCCCGGACTCCGCGCCGAGGCGGGTGATCGCCAGCAGTTCCTCGCGGTGCATGTCCGGCGTGACATGGCCCTTCGGCGTGATGAGCCGGGTGATCTGGCGTGAAAACCAGACCAGCGGCGCGAGCCCGGTGATCATCACCGGGAGGATGACGGAGACCACGCCGGCCAGGCTGACCGCATACCGCGAGCCCAGCGTCTTCGGGATGATTTCCGTTAGTATCAGGATCGCCAGGGTGAGCGCGCCGGCGAAGATGGCCTCACCGGTGTTGCCGAAAATCCGCGCATACTGGGCACCGGCACCGGCCGCGCCCATGGTGTGCGCCACCGTGTTGAGCGTCAGGATGGCGGCCAGCGGCCGGTCAATGTCGGCCTTGTAAGCTTCAAGGCGTTTGGCCCAGCCGAGGCCTCTCTGCTTGGCGGTGTTGATGGCGGACGGGGTGATCGTCAGCAAGCTGGCCTCCAGGATCGAACAGATGAACGAGACGACGAGAGCGATGAGTATATAGATGATGAGGAGTGTCATGAGATGGATAGGATAAGTGTAAGTAAATGCAGTTAGAATATAAAGGTAGGGATGGTGAAAAAAATGAAGCGCTCAATAAACAATCGAGAACTGAGTGCGAATCGTGAAATCAAAAAGGATTCACGGACCGGCCGTAAAAATTGTGGCGGAACCGCTGCTGCCGGCGGGAAAACCCCGTCACGGATGGCGTTTGCTCAAGCGACGGCCGAGGCAGGTGGCGCCCTGCCCTGAGCCACACCTCGCTTGGACTGGCGGAGCCGGTGCTCACTGGCAGCGCCAACGCGCACCAGGCAGGAAACCGGTTCCGGCAATCCGCAGAAACCCCAGGTGATGGCGGGGATTTTCACCAGCGGCGTGGAGGAGCGGCCCGGCAGATGCGCTTGATCCGCCGCCTGACGAAAGGTGGCTTCCTCCGATGATGTCTGGCTCTCCACCTGCGCGCGATCCGGCGCGAAAGCGCTGGTGCCGAACAGCAGCGCGAGTGCGATGATCCATGGAATCATCGCCGGGCGCATGGAACGGTTTGCTAGGGAATGCATTTATCGATTGGCCGAAGCTCGCATTTGTCCCGGTGGAATGGCGAACTCGACGCTGTGGAAATCGACGCCCTCTCCCCGCTTTGTCAATTCAATTCGCCATGCCGGCACGTCCAGTGATTCGAGGATCGTCCCGGGGGTGGCTTGCAGGCCGGGGCGGCAGGCAAGTCAGTTGTCGCGATGGAAGGCGCGGAATTTCGGGACGGCGAGTTGTTGGGAGGAATAAATGCCGGTGTGGCCGCTGAAGCGGTAGGCGACGATGCAGGCGGTGGCGATGTAGAGGCCGTTGCCGGCGCCGAAGAGTTCCATGCCGAGCAGGGTGGAGGCGAGCGGGGTGTTGGTGGCCCCGGCGAAGATGGCGACGAAGCCAATGGCGGCGAACAGATCGACGGGCGCGCCGAGCGCGAACGCGAGCGTGTTGCCGAGCGCGGCACCGATGAAAAACAAGGGGGTCACTTCGCCGCCTTTGAAACCGGCGGCGAGGGTGACGACGGTGAATGCCAGTTTCCACAACCAGGCGGAGGCGGGCACTTCGGCGGAGGTGAAAAGCGTGGACAGGGTGACGGCGTCGGGGCGGTTTCCAATGACGCCGAGGCCGAGGTAATCCGAAGTGCCGGAGAGGAAAAACAAGCCAATGATCAACACGCCACCAACGGCGGGCCGCAGTTCCGGGCTGGGGATGTATTGCTGGAATGCCGCGCCCAGGCGGTGGGTGGACTTGGCAAACAGCATGCTCGCCAGGCCAAAGGCGATGCCTGCCAGAATGACTTTTCCGAGCAGCCAGGGTTCCATGTGGAAACCGCTGTTAGCGACGGCGACATGGTAGTTGGTGTGGCCGATGCCCCACGCGTGGCAGGCCCAATCGGCGACGACGGAGGCGATGAAGCAGGGGA
Source organism: Luteolibacter sp. (assembly GCA_044374015.1). Lineage (GTDB taxonomy): Bacteria > Verrucomicrobiota > Verrucomicrobiia > Verrucomicrobiales > Akkermansiaceae > Luteolibacter. Next base: position 3,622 of record JBIPND010000222.1, read on the forward strand.
CCAGGGCGTCGTATTGCATCCGGCCGATGACGAGCACTTCGAGCGCGAACACGGCGCCGGCGATGGGGGTGCCGAACACCGAGCCGAAGCCGGCGGCGACGCCGGCCATGAGCAGGATGCGGACGCTGGCGGCGTCGAGTTTCAGGACGCGGGCAAAGCCGGCCGCGATGCCGCCGCCCATCTGGAGGGCGGTGCCTTCGCGCCCGGCGGAGCCGCCGAAGAGGTGGGTGAGAAGCGTGCCCAACAAGATCAACGGCGCCATCCGCCGCGGCACCCCGGCGGCGGGTTGGTGGATTTCATCGATGAGCAGATTGTTTCCGCCGCCGACCGATTTGCCGTAATGATGATAGAGCCAGCCGACGGCCAGACCACCGATCGGCAGGAGAAATAACAACCACGGATTGGCGAAGCGGATCCGGGTGACGGCATCGAGCGACCACAGGAAAAACGCGGAGGCGGAACCGACCACCGTGGCCATCGGCACCAGGATGGCGAGCCATTTGAACGCGGCGGGAATTTGCGAAAAATAGCGGGTCATCGGTCGGCGGGAAACTGGCAGTTCGGCGGGAAATGGCAGCAACCAAATTCACGCCCGATCACCGCTTCCTGTGGAAGCATTGCTTAATCCTCGAAAGTAAGCTGATCAAACGTCATAACAATAAAGAGAACCACTGATTGCAGGGATTTTAAGGGATTTTACTGAAAGAATTTGGAGTGAGTCCGCACACTTTTGGGTGGATGGATGCTCCCTTCCAATCTTTTAAAAATCAGTTCAATCCGTGAAATCAGTGGTTACCATCTTCCTTTCCAGGTGAATCACCCTTGCCGAAAATCTCTTCGGCGTAGTTCTCACGAAGGAACTGGAGATCGGCGCGGTCTTTTTCGCGGTAGGTCTTTTCCTTCATGCGATAGAGCAGCCGGGGGGAGGCGAAGGGAATCGGGACGCCGTCGACCAAGCGGATGATTTGCTGCCAGATCCTTTTGCAGAGGCGCAATCGACGATCATGATTGCGGCCACCTGGGAGCGCTGACGTCCTCGTCGGCACGGTGAATGGAGTGCCAATGGGAAAGCGAGCAACGCCGCTTTTCATTGGCGACTCATTCGCAGCCAAGGAGGACCTTGGCGTTCCCGGGGCCGCACCCTCGTTTCACCTGCCCGTCACATTGAATCTGACAAAACGCTAGTCCTTCTTCGGTCGTATCGAGTTCCTCATCCATGCGTCTGCCTCCTCGTGGGAATGAAAGCGGAAGACTCCCCTGGGGGGCAGGCGGTGCCCACTTTCCTTGAATTGCTCGTTGATGAATTCATTCAGGCCATCGGCTGTCGCGAGCGGGTTGATCGGACGACGTCGGCGACCGACGGTCTTGCCGGCGGGGTCGTCCAGATTGATGACGCTGACTTGGTTCATTGAAACCAGACTAGCGCAGGTTGCATCAATTGGAAGCTTTGAAAAAAGCGGGGGTGGCAGGCATTTTCCGGAGTCATGACTGCCAGCGCTCGACCGCCAGCCGGATGCCGGCGGCTTTGTGGAGGGTTTCCTCGTATTCTTTTTCGGGGTCGGAATCGGCGACGATACCCGCACCGACTTGGTAGACGAGTTCGTCGCCGCTGCGGACGAGGGTGCGGATGGCGATGCTGAGCGAGGATTCGCCGTTGTGGCCGAGCCAGCCGATCGCGCCGCAGTAGATGCCGCGCGGGGTTTGTTCGAGTTCGTGGATGATTTCCATGGCGCGCTTTTTCGGCGCGCCGGTGATGCTGCCGCCGGGGAAGCAGGCGGCGAGGGCGGCGAGCGCGTCGATTTCCGGGCGCAGGGTGCCGGTGACGGTGGAGACGAGGTGGTGGACTTGGGCGAGGGTTTCGAGCTGGAGCATTTCGGTGACCTCGACGCTGCCGAATTCGCAGACTTGGCCGAGGTCGTTGCGGAGTAGGTCGGTGATCATGACGAGTTCGGAAATTTCCTTGGCGGAGGTTTGGAGTTCGTAGGCGGAGCGGCGGTCCTCGTCGGGATCGGCAAAGCGCGGGCGGGTGCCTTTGATCGGGCGGGTCTCGATGCCGCGGCCGGAAATTTTCAGGAAGGTCTCGGGCGAGGAGCTGAGGATTTCCCGGCCATCGAGTGA
>JBIPND010000223.1:0-5722 GCA_044374015.1 Luteolibacter sp.
AGAACCCACGCGTCATTTTTTTCACACACCTGCCATGATTTCTGCGTTTACGAACACCTGGAAAATCCCGGAACTCCGGGACCGCATTTTATTCACCCTCGCCCTCATCGTCATCATCCGCCTGGGCGTGCACATCACGCTTCCCGGCGTCGATGCCACGGTCATCAAGGAGTGGCTCGATGTCCAACAGAGCAAGGATCCCTCCCAGGGTGGAGGTATCACCGCCCTTCTCACGGTGTTCTCCGGAGGTGGTCTCACCCAGGCAGGGATTTTCGCGCTGGGCATCATGCCCTACATCTCCGCATCGATCATGGTGCAGTTGATGACTGCGGTCGTGCCGAAACTTTCCCGCCTCGCCCGCGAGGATGGTGGACGCCAGAAAATCACCCAATACACCCGTTACATCACGATCGGTATCGCGATCGTCCAAGGGTTCTTCGTTGCGAAATCCCTAACCAACCCTGGCAGCATTCCTTACATGACGGGGATCGACCTGATCGGGCGGCCATTGGTTCCGGATCCAAGTGCCATGTGGATGGCGTTGACTGTCGTGACCATTGTCGCGGGCACCGTGTTGCTGATGTGGATCGGTGACCAGATCACCGAAAAAGGCATCGGTAACGGAATCTCCATCATCATCACCGTCAACATCATCTCGGCCCTCCCCGGCGCTTTGATCCAGGCGTGGAAATTCTTCGTCACCGGCGAAGGTGTCAGCCCGTTCAACTCGATCATGATGGTCGTGATGATCGCCCTGTTGCTCGTGGTCATCGCCGGCACCATTGCGATCACCCAGGCGCAGCGCCGGATCGCGGTGCAATACGCCAAGCGGGTCGTCGGCCGCAAGCAATTCGGCGGTCAAACCCAATATCTGCCGCTCAAGGTGAACTACGCCGGCGTGATGCCCGTCATTTTCGCCACCGCGGTTCTATCACTCCCGCCGATCATGCTTCAGATGATCCCGGGTGTCGGCAGCCAGCCATGGGCGGTGAAACTCGGCGGCGAGCTCGCCGGCGGCGGCACCTGGTATTACATCCTCGGGGCGGTCGGTATTTTCCTCTTCTCCTACTTCTGGGTGGCGATGATGTTCCAGCCTTCGCAAATTTCCGAGGACCTCAAACGCAACGGCGGTTACATTCCCGGCGTCCGTCCCGGCAAGCCGACTGCGGATTTCCTCGATTTCACCATGACCCGGCTCACTTTCGCAGGCGCCTTGTTCCTGGCCGTTCTCTTCATCCTTCCGGTCCTGACGGGAGCGCTTGTCGGCCTTCCTCCCGGTTCGATGATCCTCCAGTTCTTCGGCGGCACCTCGCTGCTGATCATGGTGGGCGTGGTGCTCGACGTGATGCGCCAGGTGGAAACCCAGCTCTTGCAAAAACATTACGACGGGTTCCTCCGCAAGGGCAAACTCAAGGGCCGTTATGACCGGCTCAACCAGAATTCCGGTGCCGCTCCGCGCTCCGCCATTCTCTATCTGTGGGTCGTCATCGCCATCCTGATCGTGCTTGGGATCACGGCTTTCATTTACAACCGCATCCATTGATCGATTCTGCTGCCAGACCGCTTCGTGTCGTCCTGCTTGGCCCTCCGGCCTCCGGCAAGGGCACTCAGGGACGGCGGCTCGCGACAAGCCTCGGGCTGGGTTATCTCAGCACCGGGGCTTTGCTCCGTGAGCAGGTGGAAAACGGCACCCGGCTCGGCCAGCAGGCCAAACCGCTCCTCGACCGCGGTGAATACCTGCCCGACGAGTTGATGTGCCCGATCCTCGCCGGGTGGCTCGGCCAACAGACGGGCGGCTGGGTGCTCGATGGCTTTCCGCGCAGCCTGCCCCAGGCGGTTTTTCTCGACGCTTGGCTGGACCGCAACCACCAGGCGCTCGCCGCCGCGGTCTCGCTCGAAGTGCCCTATCAGGAACTTCTCGACCGCATCCAGGAGCGGGTGGAATGCCCGGATTGCCGCTGGTCCGGCCAGCGTCCGCAATTGTTGGCTGGAAATCTCTGCCCCGTCTGCCAGTCGCCGGCCGGGCCGCGCGCCGACGACAGCGAGGCGAATTTCCGCAGCCGCCACGCGGAGTTTGTCTCCCTGACCCAACCCGTGATCGACCACTATCAAAAACTCGGCAAGCTCCGCCTCGCAGACGCCACCGCGCCGCAGGACGAGGTCGCCGCCCGGATTCTCTCCCACTTTTCCCCGCTGGTGTGAAAATTGGATCTTCCATCATTCGTGCCTTCAACAACGTGTCCCGCAGAAACCGCATTCCTATCAAAACCCCGCGTGAAATCGATTTCATGCGCAAGGCCGGAGCCGTCGCCTCCACCATTCTCCAGGCGCTCGCCAAGCAAGTCGCGCCCGGCCGCACCACCCGCGAGATTGACTTGTTAGCTGCCGATCTGATGCGCGGGCATGATTGCAAGAGCGCCTTTCTCGGTTACCGCGGATTTCCCGGCTACACCTGCATTTCGATCAACGAGGAGGTCGTGCACGGCATCGGCGGACCGCGCAAGATCGCTCCGGGCGACATCGTGAAAATCGACGTCGGCATCGTGAAGAGTGGTTTCATCGGCGACAATGCGACCACCGTCGCTGCCGGCGACATCCCTCTGGAGACCAAGCGGCTGTTAGCCGTCACCGAGCAATCGTTGTTCGAGGCCATCAGCCACGCCCGCGCCGGGCGCAAGCTCTCCGACCTCTGCGCCTCCGTCGAAGACTTCGCCAAACCGCGCGGCTTCACCATCGTCCGCGAATTCGTCGGCCACGGCGTCGGTCGCCGCTTGCACGAAGAACCGCAGGTCCCGAACTACCGTCCGCAAGGCAAGTCCGCCACCCTGATGCCCGGCATGACGCTCGCCATCGAGCCGATGGTCAACGCCGGGGTGCCGTCGGTGAGGATTCTCGACGACGGTTGGACCGTCATCACCGAGGATAAAAAACCCTCCGCCCACTTCGAGCACACCGTGCTGATCACCTCCGGCGACCCGGAGATCCTCACCTGGCGCCCGCGCGAGGCCCTGCCCGAAATGCTCGGCCTGCCGGCTTGGTAGGATCGGTGACTCCGCACAGACACGAAGGGCTGGCCAAGAGTCGGGATCTGGGCCATCCTCCCGGCGTGCCCTTGGAGGGTTGGAATTGAAAACGATCAAATCGCCCGGGTATGGAAAATCACTCAAATCCAACGCACGAGCCGGTTTCGTCACGTGACGATCATCATTTTCGTCGCGAAGACCGAGTCCTCCGCTGGCAGCGCATTGCATCGCATATCCGCGCACACCCCGCCGACCTTTCCATCGCACTCGAAAACATTGATCGATGGCTGGCGCTCGGCCGGGTGCACCCGGCCCCTTTGCTGGAGTGGCGCGAACGCATTCACGCAGCGGAGCGTTCGCCGGAAGACTTCCACCAACTGATCGCTTTCCTTGCCGCGCCGAATCACGACAGTGAGAGAATCAAGTCTTGCTCGCCTTTCGTCGGGCTTCCTGAGGTTACCCATTCCCAATGAATCTGGCCGCCCTCCAGCACCTCATCCGCGCCGCCCAGGCGCTTGCCGAAGACGTTCCACTTCTGGTCCTTGGCTTCAAAGCCCCTTGAAGCCGCCGTATTCCTGATAGGTGCCGGTCGGCATGGCGGCGGGGCGCCATTCGCGGTTTAGGCGGCGGTATTTGGTGATGAACTGGGTCGGATCCGCCCAATTGACCAAATCCGCAGGCACGCCCCGGCGGGCCATGCCGATGCTCAGATTGTGGCGGATTTCAAAATGCAAATGCGCCGGATACATGCCGAAATTGGTGCCGATGGTGCCGATTTGCTGGCCGCGTTTGACCGCCTGGCCGACCTTCACCATGATTTGATTGAGATGACCGCTGAGGGTGTCGCAAAATTTCACTTCGCCGCTGGCCGGATCGCGGTAGGCGTGGCGGGTGAGCACCACATTGCCCCAGCCGCTGCGGACGTTGTGGGCGAAGGTGACAATGCCGTCCCCGATGGCGTAGACCGGGTCGCCGAGGTCGCTGTCGCCGCCGGCGCGGCCATTCCAGTCCTCGCCGAAGTGCTGGGGAGCGCGCAAGCGCAGGCCGCGGGCTTTGTAATAGCCGTCCGCATTCGGCTTGCCGACTGGGAAATCAAAACCGTCCGCCAAATTGATCTTCACCGTCTGGGAAAATGCGGAGATCGAAAGAGTCATCAAGGCCGCCAGAATGCAGCTGATTCCGGTTTTTAAGGACTGGGAGCCGTTACACGTCATGAGATGGAACTCCACTCCGGGGAACGCCTTGCCGCAAGCGCAAAAAAAGCGGCATGACCGCGAAGGTCATGCCGCTCTGATGGACCAAAGTCCGGGTTGAGTCAGCGTTCTTCGCCGATGTGAACCGGGCGATAGCCGCCGATGGACTTGAAGTAGAGCATCAACAGCAGGTAAATCACCGCCATGCCCGCAGGGATGAAGGAGTCCACCTTGAGCACCGTGCGGTTACCACGAATATCAGCGGTGGCGATCACCTCCTGTGTGGGTGTCATGGTTTCCGCGATTTTGAGGGTTTCCTCATCTTTCGCTCCGCGCTGGACGGCCGTTTTTGCGGCGAATGCATCTTTTGCCGCTTTCAAGGTGGCCGGATCGATCGATTGAACCGGAGAGAAGACCGTGAACTCGCTGGCCGGGCCGGTGCTCTTGACTTCGGCGTAAATTGCGGCGTCCGCCTTCTCAAGCTCATTGGCGGAGAAGCGGTCGCGGGCGTAGCCAAGACCGGGGCCGCCAAGCAGGCCGACGGAGAGCATCCCAATGCCGCCCATCAGACTCATTGCGACGGCACCGGTGCGAGGGAAACGGTCACCGACGACGGCCAGCATGGTGGGCCAGAAGAAGGTCTTGCCGAGGGCATAGACGAAGAGCGCGCCAAACGCAGGGCCAAACGAGGTAATCGCACTGACCAGATTGAGTCCGATGCAGGCCAGGAGTGAGCAGACAAAGAGAATGCTGATAGGCTTAAGTCCAAGTTTTTCCTCGATGAAGTGGGCGCAAAAGCGAAGGCCAAACATCACCAGTGAGGTGAAGACAAACAGGATCTTGCCTTGTTCCGGAGTCAGCAGCGTGCCGGTGATGTTTTGAATCCACCCGTCGGTGCCCAGCTCCACGCTGCCGACCAGCGCGTGGGCGATGAAGAGGACGAAGATCATCCAGTGACCAATGGCGAAGTTGGTAATCTTTGCGACCCATGCGAGCAGGGCGATCGAGACGATTCCGGACAAAATGTTTGAGATCGCCGCGTCCAACCCAAGCAGCCCGCCGAAGAAGTCCCTGCGGAGGAAGAAGAAAAGCAGCACTGACACGATGAGCGTGCCGAGAATGCCCACGTCCTTGAACATCTCGCCGAGTTTCAGCCCTTTCTGGGAGGCTTCCGATTTTGGGAAAGATTGGCCGAAGAACATGACACCGTAAACGAGAGTTGGGATCAAATAGAGGGCGAGCTGCGCCTGCCAGGCCCAGCCGAAACGGCCGCCAAGGAACCAGCCGATCATGCCGCCGAACACCATGCCCAGCGGCCATGACGCGTGCAGGATGTTGAGGTAATGATTGCGGTTTTTCGGAAAGATCGTGGCCACAAGCGGGTTGGATACCGCCTCAAGGACGCCGTTGGCCAAGCCGAACAGGAATGTGCCCCAGTAGAGGAACAGGTAGGCTGTTTCCGCGGTCATGCCGGGTTTCGCCGCGAATGTTACGAATGCCGATAGA
>JBIPND010000224.1:0-5720 GCA_044374015.1 Luteolibacter sp.
GCGGGATCCTCGTTCTCGATGTTGAAGCCGCTGCCGAAGGAGAGGATGACCATTTCAAAGCCGACTTCGGCGGCGTTGTCGATGGCCTGCCGCGCGGCTTCCGGGCGTGAGTCGAGCAGGTGATGCATCAGCGGGTTCTCGGTGGTCCACGGCGCGAGGGTGCGATACATCCGCTTGAGCGCCAGCCCGCGGCGGGTGCGACAGGTGCTGTCGTGGACCAGTTGAAACGTGAGATGACTTTCGAAGGTGCCGCCGGGCGCGATGTCCTGCGACGGCCCGCGGTCGGGCGAGACGACGAGCTGGGTCGGTTGCTCGCGGGTGTAGTTGACGATGCTGGTGTATTGTGGGTCGGCCCGCCAGTGGACGACGTGGCAGTTGGCGTCCGAGTGGTTGAAGCCGCCGAAGGCGAAATCGGTTTCGACATGGAGGATTTGCGGAACGGGGTGGGGGACGCCGGCGCGGGTTTCCACCGGATTGTCCTCTTCGGCCACGGCGAGAATCTCGCTGGCGAAGCGGTCGATGGTGATGGTGTCGTCGGTGCCGTTGCGGACGGTGATCCATTTGCAAAACACCGGCACGCCGTCGTAGAGCTCGTAGTGGACGGTGAGATGAATCGGCGGCGCGGCGGGCGCCGGGGTCGTGAGAGAGGCTTCATCAAGCGCGCCATAGGCGGCGAAGTTTTCGATGCGCAGGCGGCCGGGTTCCCCGGGTGGGCCGCTGTGGTCGCCGGCGCCGCCGGTTTTGTCGAGCTTGCCGAGACGCACCCGAGCCGGGTCGCCTAGGGAGAGGGCGATGACGTTTTGATGGTAGGTTTTCCATTTTCCCTCGTGAAGGGCTTCACAGAACACGGTATTGCCATCGATGCGCAGGCGCATCGAGACGGCGGCGTCGAGCGCTGGATCGCCTTTGCCGAGATTGAAGGATTCGCGCTCGCCGTCGAAGCAGCTGAAGGCGGGTTTGTTTTCGGCATCGTATCCGCTGGTTCCCAGGTTGAACTTGATGGTGTGGCCGTTTTCCCAAACCAAGGCGATGCCCGGCCCCCAGGACGCGCTGCGGTCGGTGCCGGGGTCGATGCGGGTTTCGACCAGTTTGACGCCGGGCGGCAGTTTGTGTTCGAGGAAGGCGTGGGTGTGCGGCGGGGTGAAGATTTCACCGGCCTTGCCTTCGTTGGTCACCGAACTGCGCGGGTGGCTTGGCGTGACGCGGGCGGCCCAGCCCTCGGGCAGGGATGTCGTGCCGTCGAAACGGGCTTCTAACAACCGCTCGCGTGCGGCCTCGCTGGCCAGCCCGGCCGACGGGGAGATTTGCGGGTCGGGCATGCGGTAGTGCATCTGGAGATGGACGCCCTTGGGTGGCCAGACGGCATCGGGTGCGTGGTGGCGAATTCGTTTCCAGGCAAAACGCTCGCGCGGCTCACCGACTTCGAATCCGGTGAATTGAAACGCGGCGGGGTCGGCAGACATCGTTTCCAACCATTCGGGCAGCAGGAAGGCGTGGTTCGGCTGGCCGCTCAGTCCGCCGACCGGATAGGTGACGCCATCGAGGGTGATCTCCGCCTCCGGCCGCACCGCGCGCAACACGGCATGGCCGGTGACTTGGTGGTCGAGGCCGACGGTTGCGGCATTGGGGGCGAGCCGGAAGGTGCGGCGGACCAAGCCGTTTTCAAGCACGAGTTCGTCCGGGTTTCCGCTGCGGAAAGCGCCGGCCTTGAACCCGGCATCATCGAGCAGCCAGTCAGGCGGCGAAATGCGGTCGGGGACAGGCGGCAGATCCCCAAGTCCGGATGCAAGGGCGGCGACGGGGCACAGGGTGGCCAGTAGGATGGATTTGATCATGGTTTGGGTGTCTGTGGAGAATCGGTTCTCATCGGCATGCTCATCCCTGCGGCGACACCACATCCTTTGCGCGTTCGGGCGGGTGGACTTTGAGATCGACGATGCGGGTGCCTTCGGCGCGGCCTTCGACGACGGTTTTTCCGGGCGCATGGAGGCGGAAGGAGACGTTCCAATCGTCCGGCCAGGCGGGCAGCAGGTGGATCGCATCGCCTTCGGCTTGCAGGACCATCGCCTGCACGGCGGTCATCAGGACGCCGCCGTGCGTTTGGTCAGGCGTCCAGTCGTAGTGGGGGGCCCAGAAGGCAGGGTAGCGCTGGCCGCGATCGTGGGAACGCGAGCGCGTGAGCACGGCGTCGCGCGTCTCGGCGGCCAGGCCGAGCCAGGCCATGAACAGGTCGTCCTGCCGCCAGCCGGTGTGCCCGCGGTGCCAACGGTGGCGCAGCGCGTTGAGGGCTTTTGCGCGTTCGGATTCCGGCGAGCGGGCGGTGACCTGGCGGAATGGAAACACCGGATAGAGCTCGGGGTTTTCGACGTTGTTGTGCACGGCGAATTTCCCGGCCGGAGCGAGGGCCGGGCCATCGGGGGTGGCGCGGGTGGTGAGCGCGGGCATGCGGTCGAGCAGCTTGCGCCATAGCGCCTTGTCGGCGGCGGGCGCGCTGTCGCCGGCGAGATCGAGCAGGCGGGATGTCACGGCGGTGATGCCGGCCACGTCGGTGGCGGGGTTGGTGGTGTCCCACCAGGTTTCCAGTGCCATCGAGGGATGCATGATCATTTTGCCGTCGGGCCCATCTTCAAAGCGGGCGTCGAAAAACACCAGCAACTCGCGGGCGGTGGGGATGAGTGTTTCTGCGAGAAAATCGCGATCGAGGGTGTGTTCGTAATAGAGGATCATCAGCCAGAGGAGTTCGGGCGCGCTGGTCCACTCCCATCTGGTGTAAGGGTTTGAGGATTGAAAAATGAGGCCACCGCCCTTGGCGGAGCTCGGTTTGCGCAATACCTCGCGGCGGACCATTTCCGGAGCGCCCTCCTCCCAGACCATCATGTTGATGACTCAGTGCTTTGCGCATGCGCTCCAATTTTGCCAGGGTGCCCGGGATTGCGCTCCAGACTGGTGGCAGTGGCCACGCCGTCGAACCTCTCACTTATGATACGGGTGATTGTGAACTTTCTTGCGTCTCTGGACTAGGTATATGTTCAGGCCCTTCTCCGGCGCATCAGCATGAACAGGCCGATGCTGCCGAGGAGGGCGGTGGCGGGTTCGGGGATGACCGCCAACACACCGGTGGCTTCCGAAAACTCATAGGTGACACCGTTTTCCGAGATGCTCCAGACGTCGGCCGATTCGCTGAAGGCACCCTGTGTGCTGCTGACACCAAAAGTGCCGCCGTAGGATTCGCTCAGGCTGCCTACACCGACAATGTTCCAGAAATCACCGACGTTGGCGCTCGCGTTGGCCAAGTCGAAGACGAACATGCCGTTGAGGTTGATCGTTCCGCTGCCGACAATGCTATTGTTTACAACGCTGGCTCCGATCAAAAATTGCAACGCGGACGTGTTGGCGAGTGTCAGCGTGCCGGCGTCGACCACGGTGTCTCCAGTGTAAGTGTTTGTGCCGGTGATCGCCAGCGTGCCGGAGCCGGTCTTGATCAGCCCGCCAGTTCCACCGATGCTGCCGGAGAATGTGTTCGACGTCGCGTTGCTGACCGTGAGCGAGTTAACGCCGAGCTCGACCGCCGACCCGGCCACGCCCGTAAGTCTGGCGATCGTGCGGCCGCCGGAGGCAGCCGAGATCGAGAACGCCGTACCACTGGCGGCAAGATCCACGCCCGACGAAGTGGCGATGCTGCCCGCGCCCGACAGGGCGACCCTGCCGGCGTTGATCTGCGTGAGCCCGTTGTATGTATTGCTGCCGGAGGACAGCTCCATCGTGCCGGCGCCGTTCTTGATGATTCCCTGGCCATTCTGGCCATTGATGACCGCCGACGAAATGAGGAGGTCGGTGCCGGAGCCAGAGACCGTGTCGCCGACGTTGAAAGAGGCACCATTGACGGCATACAGCTTGGACATGCTGATCGTGGACAGGCCGGAGCCGGCAACCGTCACCACGCTAGAGCCGCCGTTGAGCATGAGCTCGGCGCCATTCGCGCTCGTCAGCGTGCCCGCCCGTAGCTCGATCGGCCTGCTGATGAAATTGTGGAAGGTGTTCGTGCCGTCGAGCGAGAGCGTGCCGCCGTCGAGCAGGATCGACGTGGGATTGAGGTTCGCGCTCGTTGCACTCGTCCACGACAGAATCGCCCCGGAGTTGACCGTGAGGGCTCCCGTCCCCAGACTCACCGTCGCCAGGGTGCCGGCCGCGACGGTCGTGGTGCCGGTGTAGGTGCTGGCGGCCGAGAGGGTCAACGTGCCGGACCCGGTCTTGACGAGACCGCTTGACGTCGAGTTGCCGATGGCGGACGCGAGCGTCACGGAGTTGCCGTTGGTGTCGAGCGTGGACGTGCCGCCGGACTCCATCACCAGCCGGCTCGAGATATCCGCCGTGTTGCCGGTTGTCCAGCGGAGGGTGCCGCCGTTTACGACGATACCACCGGTTGTGCCGAGCGAGCCGTTCCCGAACTCGAGCACGCCGCCGCCGATGCCGGTGCCGCCGCTGTAGGTGTTGGTGCCGGACATCGTCAGTGTGCCCGCGCCACCCTTCATGAGCCTGCTCGAGTTGGTGAGGCCAATGCTGTCGGAGGAGTTGAGCGTGTAGTTCAGGCTCGAGTTCGCAAACCGCGCCGTATTGGCGGACACGCCGCCGGCGGCAATCGTCACCGAAGTTTGGGTCACGGCAGCCGCCGTGCCGTTGTTCCAATACGTGTCGCCGAAGACCACCGCGCCGAGCGTGGCCTCGGCGGTGTCGAAGGTGGTGGTGACCAGCGCGTCGCTATAGAGATTACTTGCAAAATTGGCGGTTGTGCCGGCGTCCCACGTGCCTCCGCCGCTCCCCACCCAGGCGCCGATATTGGTCACATTGCGCAACTGCAGGGCATTGACAGATGGCGGGCTGGTGGGATTGCCGGCCACAAGATAGGACTGTGTGGCGGCGGACGCATCGAACAGGCCGATGGAATACTGCCCGGGCTGGCCGGCGCTGTTGCCCGGATAGGCCAGGGTCACCTGGTTGCCGCCGGTGCCGAGCAGAGTGGCCGCCCTGGTCTGGGCGATGTCGCGCGGGTCGTTGATTCAGTGCTGTACGGCGTAGGAGTGGCCCGCCGTGAGATTGTTGAGCGTGACCGTGCCCGTCGTGCCGTTAGTCATGTTGTAGGAGGCTCCGACCAGAACGCTTTTGTAGGCCGCGCTCAGACTGGCAAAGGGATCTGCGGTGGATGTGAAAGTAGTGGTATTGGGAAAGTTCATGTTGGACAGCGTCACGTCTGTCGACGGTGCCGTGAAGTCCTGGCCGTTGACCGTCTGCGTGCTGTTGGCCCAGTTGTAGGCGAACACGGACGCGCCCACCGTCGCGACATCGCTGTCGCCGCTGATGGTTGTCGCGGAGCCCCACGCGATCGGCGCCGCGGCAGCGCGGCCGACGATGGCGACTGAGACGCAGGCAAATACGGCGAAAAACAGGGGGAATGGATGCGGATTCCGGAGTTTCATGATGGATGATTGTGGTTCCGTATTGATGCAACAATTGGGCTTTTTCTAACGGTCACGGCTGGGTGGCTTTGAGGCGGCCGAAGAGTTTCTCTGCGGTGGCGTTGGAGGCGGGGATGTTCACCGTCACCGTGTCCGGGGTGGCATCGGTGTCGATGGTGACCGTCACGCCGTTGTCGTCGGGGCCGGAGGAGGTGGCGCCGATGGTGGCACTGTTCCACGGGTTGGCGAGGGTGCTGTTGTATTCGA
>JBIPND010000225.1:0-5714 GCA_044374015.1 Luteolibacter sp.
GTCCATCGAGTTGCGGGTGACGCCGTCGAAGCCGAGTTCGGCGGCGATGGCGTGGCGGTCGAGGTTGATGGTGGAGCCGGCGAGCGCGCCGGAGCCGAGCGGGGAGATGTTGAGGCGCTTGCGGGCGTCGGTTAGGCGGGATTTGTCGCGCTCCAACATTTCGACGTAGGCGAGGAAATGGTGGCCGGCGGTGACCGGTTGGCCGCGCTGGAGGTGGGTGTAGCCGGGGATGACGGTGGCGGCGTATTTTTCCGCGCGGCCGAGCAGGGCGCGTTGCAGGCCGGTGATGGCGGCGAGCAGGCCGTCGATCTCGGTGCGGGCGTAGAGGCGGGTGTCGGTGGCGACCTGGTCGTTGCGGGAGCGGGCGGTGTGGAGTTTCGCGCCGGCCGCGCCGATGCGGCGGGTGAGCTCGGACTCGATATTCATGTGGATGTCCTCGAGCGAGGTCTTGAACTCGAATTTCCCGGCTTCGATGTCGGCGAGGATTTCCTTGAGGCCGTTTTCGATCTGGGAGAACTCCCCGGCAGTCAGCAGCCCGGCCTTCAACTGGGCGCGCGCGTGGGCGATGGACCCGGCGATGTCGTGCGCGAACAGGCGCCAGTCATAGGAGATGGATTCGCCGAATTGTTGGACGAGTGACGAAGTATCTTGGGAGAAGCGGCCTTTCCACATGGCGGATGAGTGATTTTGGATGAATTGAAGCCACCCGGATTGCGCGGCCTGCGGGGATTTGAGCGGGAACGCGGACGCATGAAAATGAGAAAGGTGAAAAAGCCAAACGGGGGCGATCCGACTTGGCCGCCGCCTGCGTTGCGGATCATTTTCCAAAAATGAATTGTTATATCGTTACGTAGCGATACGGTGATTTTACAGGAAGTGAAATCAAGCCGAGATTCTCTCACCGCTGATGCTTAAATCCAATCAACCAGACTCCGATCGCCAAGTGACCGACTGGTATTTCTCCCAACCAAAAGCCGCCTCCGCAGCCGATGCGGACAGTGCGGTGCCCCAACTCTCCCCCGTCTAACACCATGAAAATCAATATAGGAATCAACGAAGCCGACCGCACCGAAATCGCCGCAGGGCTCTCGAATTTGCTGGCGGACAGTTACACGCTCTATCTCCAGACCCACAACTTCCATTGGAATGTCACCGGCCCGATGTTCCGGACCCTGCACCTCATGTTTGAGGAGCACTACACGGAACTCGCCACCGCCGTGGACCTGATCGCGGAGCGCATCCGCGCATTGGGAATGCACGCCCCCGGCACCTACTCGGAGTTTGTCCGTCTCAGTTCGATCCAGGAAGTCCCCGGCGTGCCCAAAGCGGAGGAAATGATCGAATTGCTGGTCAAGGGCCACGAAGCCGTCGTCCGCACCGCCCGCTCGGTTCTGCCACTCGTCGACAAGGCCTCCGATGAAGCGAGCATCGACCTGTTGACCCAGCGCATGCAATTGCACGAAAAAACTGCGTGGATGCTGCGCAGTCTGTTGGAATCCTGAACCATGAAAGCGCTCCTCCTTGCCGCCTTCACCGCGGACTTGGAGCAAAAGCAACCGCCCATGCCCCGGTCCGTCACCCATCCCGATCAAGGCACCACCTTGCTCGCGCCCATCGTCATTTCCAACCCGCTCTGCCTCCAATGTCACGGCGCGCCCGACGCGGAAATCGCGCCAGCAACCCTCGCCGCCATCCGCAAACTTTACCCCGACGACAAGGCCACCGGTTACCGGTCAGGCGACCTCCGCGGACTCTGGAGCGTCACCTTTCCCGCCGGGAAATGACCCGGGCAGATCATGAAATCCGCCGCGGTGTTAGAGGGGCGGCGGGTCGGATCGAATCAATTTGACTGGACGAAACGGATTTCCGGTAGATTCTTCGCCACCATGACCAACATCATTCCCCTGATCAGTTCCGGCACCGCCGGCCCCCTCGGCGTCCTTCACCTGCCACGCCTCTGGCTCAAAGCCTCGCTCGGTGCCGCCGGCAAGCTCCACTCCGACTATCCCGCCATCGGCGCGGGCTACGACCAAATGGTGCTCACCGCCCTCGGTATCGACAAGGCCGCCTTCGAAAGCTTCATCGCCACCAGCAAGCCCAGCTATCCTGAGTTGGAAACCTGGATCCTCGCCCAGTCCGGTGGCTCGCTCGACGCCGACGCGGTCGCCAAACTCAACGCCGCCATCACCGGCTACCATCACGCCGACGACGTCCGCGCCAATATCCTCGGGGCCTGCGGCATCCCGGACGAAGGCAGGATCCTCGACGCGATCAACCTCAACAACCTCGACGACTGGCAGAGCTTCCACCAGGAAGTGCTCGCCTGATCCTCAAAAAGGGAGGGTGGGAGTGTGGTGGCTCCTTATTGTTTCCGCAGCTGATGCCGAAAACCGGATTGCCCCGCCGGGAATTGCTGTCATAAATCGCTTTTACTTTTATGCGCCGCCGCCCCTTTATGAAAACCGTCCTTGGTGCCTCGCTTGCCACCACCTTCGCCCGCGCCCAGGAAACCGCCGCGGATCCCCAGCGCAAAATCGGCTGGGCGCTGGTCGGGCTCGGCTCGCTGAGCGCCAACCAGATCGCTCCGGCCCTGCTGAAAACCACCCGCAGCCAGCTCTCGCCGCAGTGGTCACCGGCACGCCGGCAAAGGGCGTTAAATGGCGCGAAACCTACGGGCTCAGCGAGACGCAGGTCTATGATGATGCCGGCTTCGACCGCATCATCGAGGATCCTGCGGTCGATGTGGTGTGCATCGTCCTGCTTCGGAGGTCAGCGCGTTTGAAACCAAAACCGATCCGGTAAAGTTCGCCCAAGTCGATGAGACCGTTCAATGGCTGATGAAGTTCCCGTCGGGCAAGACCGCCAACTGCACCACGACCTATGGTTTCAACGGGCGCAACTTTGTCGCCGCCCCCGCCGAAAACGGCCGCTTCGGGATCGATGCCGCCTATGGCTACAGCGGCCAAAAAGGCTGGAGTTCGAAGGCGGAACACCCGCTGACCTTCCCCGCCACCGACCACTTCGTCACCCAGATGGATGCCTTTTCCAAAGCCATTCTAAGCAACCAGCCCTTCGAACCCGCCGGTGTGGACGGCCTTCGCGACCTGCTGGCGGTCGAGGCGATTTACCGCTCGATCGCCAGCGGCAAAGCTGAAAAGGTGGCCAAGGTTTGACCATGGAACGTTGGCTTCAGGCCCGTGGCTTTAAACATTCAAAGTTTTGCGCAACACCTCAGCCCAGAGCAGCGCTCTGATCTTTATGCCCATTCCCCGCCTTGTCGGAGGAATCTTCGGTCCCAACGGGACCTTTCATCGCAGCCCGGCACGTGGTGCCGGGTGGTCGGCACGGGCATGGGATTCCGTCCTGAAGGGACGGTTCAGCCAAGGGACGGCGCCGGGAATTGGAGACGACGGCTTCGGGCAATTGCATCTCTGCCACATGAGGCGTCCCCTCAGGACGCGAAACCGCCCATGAATCCCGACCCGGCACTGCGTGCCGGGCTGCGATGATCCGTCCCGTTAGGACGAAGAGCGGGAATTGGGTATAAAGATCAGGTTTTTGCCCAGGGCTGAGGTATTTCGCACCATTGGTGCTGCCGAAATCTGAATCCTTAAAGGTATTGGATTTTTTCTCCCGGGCTGGTCCGAAGATTTCGCGCGGAATGAATTCCGCGCTCCGAGGATCAGTGACAGCAGGAAGGCAGCTGGTTCTCGGCTGGCTTGGTTTGCTCGCCGTAAAAGGTGGTGGGGAGGGTGCCGTGGAGGCGCATGGCGAGCACCACGGCGGTGACTAGGGCCAGCCCGCGGCGCAGCCGGCTCATCGCCAGCGGGGTGAGCTTGGCGCGGACGCGGTGGAACTGGTGTTGCGCCAACCACAGCAGCGGCACGGTTCCCAGACCGAAGGCAAGGGTGAACTCGGCGCCTTTCGCGGCGGACCCGGCTAACAGCGCCGCGCCGAACACCAGATAGAGCGGCCCGCACGGCAGGAAGGGTGTTAGAAGGCCCATCGCGGAGGCACCGCCGTAGGCGGATAGACGGCAGGCCTTGAAGCGCGCGCGCGCGGTGAAGCGGTTGAAGATCGCCGGTCGCGGGACTTTTTTATCCAGCCCGAAGGCCATGATCAACAGCACGGCCACCATCACCCATGGCAGCAAAACCACCGGCGAGTTGAAAAACCATTTCAGCGGCTGCTGGCCGAGCGCGCCACAGATCGCCCCGATGAGGCCGTAGGAAAGCAGGCGGGTGCCATGATAGAGCGAGGCGGCGGTGAGCCGTTCGCCCTCGGATTTCGCCAGCGTGCCGAGGCCGCAGGCGATCGGCCCGCACATGCCGGCGCAGTGCAAACTGGTGGCAAGTCCGGCGACGAGTGCGGCGAGCGTGGTCATTTTTGGAAAGCGGCTTAGCGTCTAACTTCGATTTGTTGCGGCGAGTGTTTGACGGCCACGGAGATCAGGGCGGACCACGCCGCGACCAGCAGGACGAAGGCGAGCACGATGTAGAGCCAGGGGTGGCGGGCGATGAAGGCGGTGATGGATTTCATGGGAATTCAGGACTTGGGGACGGGAGCGGATTGGGGATTGGGGCCGAGGAAACGGGTGGTTTTTTCAAGGGTCACGTCACCCGGGTCGGCATGCACTTCGAGGGTGATGTCGGAGATGCCGACGTAGGATTTCATGGGCGCGACCACCACGCAGGTGCGGGACAATTCACTGAGCGGGGCAAGCGAAAACGATTGCTCGGAGCCGCTCAGTTCGTAGCCCGCCGGGGTGTCTTTGCCAAGGCGGATGGTGACGGTGGCTTGTTGGTTGCGTTTGTTGAAGACGCGGACTTTGTAAATATTCCTAACCGAGCCGGCGTCGCTGAAGAAACCGGCGCCGCTGGTGCGGGAAATGGTGGCGTTGAAGGGGCTGGCTTTTTTCGAGGCGACGAGGGTCAGCGCGCCGAGACCGAGGATGGCGAGGATGCAGTAGGCATAGACGCGCGGGCGGAGGTAGCGGCGTTTGTTGCCGGCGAAGCCGTTGAACGAATCGTAGCGGATCAGGCCCTGGGGGCGGTCCACTTTGGTCATGATGTCGTCGCAGGCGTCGATGCAGGCGGTGCAGCCGATGCATTCGAGTTGCAGGCCGTTGCGGATGTCGATGCCGGTCGGGCAGACTTGCACGCAGCGGCGGCAATCGATGCAATCGCCCTCGGCCTTGCCTTTCGCGCCGCGGGGCTCGCCGCGTTTTTCGTCGTAGCCGATGTTGACGGTGTCGTCATCGGTTAGGGCGCTTTGCAGGCGGCCGTAGGGGCACATGATGATGCAGAACTGCTCGCGGAAATAACCGAAGCAGAACCACAGGACGAGGGTGAGAAACAGCACGATGCCGAAGGCGGTGGCATGTTGCAGCGGGCCTTCGCGCATGAAGCCGTAGAGCCTCTCTAACGAAACGAAGTAGGACAGGAAAACATGGGCGATGGCGGCGGAGACCACCGCGTAGAGCAGGTGTTTGACCACGCGTTTGGTGGTTTTTCCGGCGGTCCAGGGCGCGTTTTCAAGCGCGCGGCGGGCGTTCGCATCGCCCTCGACCCAGCGCTCGATGCGCCGATAGACGTGATCGAGAAACACCGTGTAGGGGCAGGTCCAACCACACCAGATCCGCCCTAACAGTGAGGTGATGAAAAACAGCCCGAAGCCCAGGCCGCTGACGGCGAAGAACATCACCCACAAGTCCT
>JBIPND010000226.1:0-5705 GCA_044374015.1 Luteolibacter sp.
TGGTGTTAGGTATTCTGGGGCTGGGGATCGGTTACGCGGTTTTGCGTCACTATCTGCACAGCGATTCGTTCCGGAGATTTCTCTCGGCCGAGGTCAGCCAGGCTGCGGGCGTGACGGGTGAATTCGCTGCATTTCGCTGGCAGGGGCTGGCGGTGGACACCGATTCGTTCGAGGCGAAGGGCGAGGGACCGGTCACCCAGCTGCGCGCGGATGGGCTGCACACCGAGATCGGCTTCGGCGGCGTCACCCGTGGCGTGTGGGAGATCCGCCGGTCGAATTTGAGGCGCTTGGAAGTTTCCGTGGACACCACCAAGAAGGCGGAGGTGGAAAATGCGCCGGTTTCGAAAACAACCACCGCGCCCAAACCCGCCAAGTCGCGCTGGCTGCCCAGCGAGGCCGAGCTGCAGGGCCTCGACGTCCGCGATGTGGTGGTGAAGGCGATCCTCGCTGAGGGCCTCGCCCTGGCCAGCGGCATGCGGGTGCGGGTGGAGCCGGCCGGCGCGAAAGATGCCTACCGCGGCACGGTCGAGGGCGGGACGATCCGGCTGCCATTCAAGATCGTGCCGGAAATCCGCCTCGACCGGCTGCGGCTGCGCTATCAGGACAACCGGGTTTTCCTAACCGACTCGACCATGCTCGCCTGGGAAAACGGCCGCATCGAAGCCAGCGGCGAGTGGGACATCAAATCGCGGCAATACACCCTCGAAGGCGGCGCGTCCGGCCTCGCCTGCAATGATATTTTCAGCGATGACTGGGCGAAACGGCTGACCGGGGATGTGTCATCGACCTTCGTCCTGGACAACGCTCCCGGTTTCCCGAAAGCGCGCGGCAGCCTCAAGATCGAGGGCGGCGTGCTCACCGCGCTGCCGATGCTCGATGCGCTCGCCGCCTACGCCGACACCCGCCGCTTCCGGGTGCTCAATCTCAGCGACGCCCACACCGACTGGCGCTGGCAGGCCGGCGAGCTCGCTCTAACCAACCTGGTTCTGGCCAGCGAAGGCTTGGTCCGGTTGGAAGGTGCCATCACCATCCGCGGGCGCTCGCTTGACGGGATTTTCCGCCTCGGTCTCGCGCCCGGAACCCTGTCCAGCATCCCGGGCGCGGAAACCGATGTGTTCATCGCCGGCGAGCGCGGGCTGCTGTGGGCACCCGTCCGCATCACCGGCACCCTCGACGATCCGAAGGAGGATCTAACTGACAGGCTGGTCGCCGCCGCGGGCCTGCGGATGTTCGATCAAATCCCGGAAACCGGCGAGAAGGTGATCAAGTTCACCCGCTCGATGATCGGCGACGATGCATCTAACAAAATCATCGACAAGGGTGTGAAGATCATCGAGGACAACAGCGGCCTCATCCGCGACGTCGGTGGCGTTTTGGATGGAATCCTCGGCGGCCGCTCGCGCAAGAATGAAAAAACCGAAGCCGAAAAACCATGAAGCCGCGAATCTCGCTGATCGTCCCCGCGCACAACGAAGCCGCTTTCATCACCGGCTGTCTGTCAGCCGCGCGGAAGGCGGAGCAACGCATCGATGCGGGCGTGGAAATCATCGTCGTTTTAAACCGTTGCACCGATGAAACGGAGACCATTGCCCGCGGGCATGGCTGCGTGATCGTGCGCGAGGATGCCCGGAATCTATCAAAAATCCGCAACGCCGGAGCCGCGGCCGCCACTGGCGAGGTGATCGTGACCTGCGACGCCGACAGCCGCATGCATCCGGACAGTTTCCGCGAAATCCTGCGGCGTTTGGATTCCGGCAAAGTCGTCGGCGGCGGCGCGATGGTCTATCCGGAGCGCTGGTCGCTCGGGATTTTGGCGAGTGTGGTGGCGATTTTGCCCTACCTCGCTTTCACCGGGGCGAGCTTCGGGCTGTTTTGGTGCCTCAAGCGCGATTTCGAGGCGATCGGTGGATTTGACGAGCGCTTCGTCTCGGTGGAGGACGTCGATTTCGCCCGGCGGTTGAAAAAACACGGACGCGCGAGCGGCCGCGGCTGGGGCACGCTTCTGCGCGCGGCGCTGGTCACTTCCTGCCGCAAGTTCGATCAGTTCGGCGATTGGTATTTGTTCAAAAACCCGGCCTTCGTCCGCCGGGTTTTCCGCGGCGACGACCAGAAAGCGGCGGATCATTTCTGGTATGATGTGCGCTCGGATTGAGGCGTTTGCCGACATGCTACGGATTTCCGAAATAATGCGGCTGTGCCGTTTTCGTCACACACGGCGGGTTGAGCGATCAAGATTGCGCTCGAAGGTTGCTGTGTTTACTTGGTCTTGGCACGAGCCGTGCAACCAAGCTCCAAGATTCGACATGTAAAGTCAGTGATGATTCCGATTCAAAATACGTCAATTTTCCCAGCCAAGCGCGCGTTCACCCTCATCGAGATGGTCACGGTGATCGCGATTCTAGTCACCCTGATGACGGCAGGCGTCGGCTTGCTCAACGGCACCGGATCCCAATCCCGCAAGGCTGGAACCGACATGCTCTCAGGCCTGATCGAGCAAGCGCGCACCAAGGCCATCACCTCGCGGTCGCTGGTGGTGCTGGCAATCGCCGAACCGGGCGACCTTCCCGCCGGCGATGAGCGCTGCCGGGTGGGGCTGTTCAGCGTCGCGGTGGACCAATGGCCGGACCTCTCGTCCGCGCCGGCAACTTCCGTCAAAGGCGTGCTTTTGAACCGCTGGCAAACGCTCAACACCGGGCTCGTGATGCTCGGCGGCGAGGTCGATAGCGTGGCCAACCCGCTCGACCAACCGGAAATCACCATCGCTTACGGCGGCTCCAAGAATCTCAGCGT
The DNA here is from genome assembly GCA_044374015.1 of Luteolibacter sp. GTDB lineage: Bacteria > Verrucomicrobiota > Verrucomicrobiia > Verrucomicrobiales > Akkermansiaceae > Luteolibacter. The sequence continues at coordinate 2,791 of JBIPND010000226.1, forward strand.
GAAAGTCCACGCCATCGCCTTCAACTCCCGCGGCGGGCTCCATCATCCTCCGGGATCCACGCCGATCGCCGTCCGCATCGCGGAAGGTGCCTACCGCGGCGGCAAGGCCAGCGCCAACATGCGCGGATCGCAGAAAACCGTCACCGAAAACCGCCTGAAAATCGGACGTGTCACCGCACGTCCTTACCGATTCGACGGATGAAACCCGCGATGCAGAATTTTCCGAAAAACCGAGGTTCTTCGCTCGTTGAAACGGTCATCGCCATGGGCGTGCTCGCGGTGGCGATTCCGCTGGTGTTCGCCTCCCTGGCCGAGTCCGGGAAAAGCAGCATGTCCGCCGAAGCCGAGACCCGCAGCGCCTGGATTGTGCCAAACTGCATGGAGGAAATCCTCGCCTCACGCGAAGGCCGCCCGCAGTTTTTCACGACCACGGCGGTCAATGAGGTTTTCCCGCCGTCGGGTGATGTCTGGGCGCTGGCGTTTTCTCCCGAAGGCAAGCTGGTCGGCAAGATCAGCAAGGCGGTTTACGACAAAGGTGCCAAGGACCTCGGCGGCAAACCGATCCGCTACATCGCCTCGCTCAGCTCCGCCACCGCCTCGACGCCCACCGGCGCCACTCCGATGTTGCGCACCCGGATTTCCCTCGAATACCCGTCCGGCATTCCCGTGGCCAAGCGCCAGAAACTCGAATTTTACACCCGCATTCCATGAGTTCCCTCCGTCCACGTCCCCGCGGATTCTCGCTCATCGAATTGATGTTCTCGATGGCGATCGGCTCGATCATTCTCATCCTCGCCGCCACCATGCTCGGCAGTTCCGGCGACGGTTATGAGCGCGTCGGCGGCAGCGTCGCCAGCGAGCGCGAGGCGCGCGCCCTAATCACCCAGCTCGCATCCGATCTGGGCACCGCGAAATACCACAAGGACAGCATCATCGAAAAATCCAGCGACTCCTGGCCCGCCGACCGCCTCGGATTTCTCAGTCTCCAGCCCGCCGCCGCCCAGACGGAGGCTGGCCGCATCGGCGATCTCTGCGCGGTGAATTACTACATCAAGGATCTCGTCATCGGCGGCAGAACCGTGCGCTGCCTGATGCGCGGATTCCGCGAGAGCAATAACACGTTCAAGGCGGTGAAGGACGATTTGCTCGGTCCCTTGTTCGAAGAGCAGCCCAATCTCGATGAGCCGATCGCCTTCGGAGTCGTCTCCTTCGAAGCGCGCCCGCGCTCGCGCGACACCACCGGCCAATGGATCGATTGGGTGAAAAACGACGTCACCAGCCCCGAAGCCGTCGACATCAAGCTGGTCATCGCCCGCCGCGACCTCGCCGGAAAACTCAAAACGGCCGGCGACTGGCAGGGCACCGGCAACGCCGGCAAACTGCTGGGAAATCCCTCCCAATCCGACCGCAACAAGGACCTCGAAGTTTACGCCACCACCTTACGTTTTGGAAACCATGCATCCCTCTAACATCACGCACCCGCGCAACGCGGCGGCGGGCTTCACCTTGCCCGCCATCCTGGTGGTGGTCGGCGCGCTGCTGATCCTCGCGGTCGGCGTGCTGCTCATCACCGGCATCGAACGCAACACCTCGCGCGCCTTTTCCGATCGGGAACGCGCCAATCTCGCCGCCCGTGCCGGGCTGGAAGACGTCAAAGGTATCCTCGCCAAGGAAGCGGCCAACGATGAGTTTCTCATCATCCAGGGCATCGGCGAGCCCACCACCGGCTCCACCAAGGCCCCCGCGCCCTATCTCTATCTGGCGCGTGGCGCTGGCGGCGGCAACAATGTCAGCCATCGGTATGTTCCGCTCTTCAGCGCCAAAATCCTACCGCCGGCGCCCACCGCCGGGACGCCGCTCAAGGCGCCTGCCGCCGAGACCCTGGTCGGCACCGCCCCCGCTTCGATCGCCACCCAGCCGTGGTTCGATTCCGCCAAGCTGGCATGGATCGAAGTGCCTAACGAAAGTGGCAAAATCGTCTCCCGCTACGCCTACTGGGTCGAAGACCTCCAAAGCCGCGTCGATGCCGGCACCGCCGGCAACACCCAGGAGGCCGGCGCCCACAAACGTTATGGCTGGAAAGCCGGCGACACTTCCAAGTTCGCAAAATTCCCCGCCCCCGGACTCAACGCCGAGCCATCTGCGCCCGCTGCCGACGGCCGCGACACCCAGCCGCCGCTCAACCAAGTCGCGCTCTACGCCCTCGATCCCGCGGCCGGGGCCAAGGATGAATCGGATCTCGACAAGACCATCATCGAAGGACGCAAAGCACTCATCTCCCCCGACTCCGTTCTGGCGGTCGCTGGAATCGTCCCTCCGCTCACGCGCGGTGACGACGGCCATCTGGTTGATGCAAAAGCCCGCGCCCTCGAGCAGAATCTAACCGCATCGGTCCAGCCGTATGACGAACAACCGCTGGTCCCGTTCGCCAACGGCATCGATCCCTCGGTCGTAGGCAAGCCGAAACTCAACCTCAACGCCCTGCTGGCAAAGCCGGCTGAAACCGCAGTCGATGAAATGGCGGCATGGATCAAGCAAGGCCTGCCCGCTTTTGAAAATCGCAAAGGGGGGTTTCCCAATAACTATCTCAAGACGCTTGCCGCAAATGCCATCGACTACGCGGATACCGACAACGAAGCCACCGTGAGTCCCCAGCAAATGACATCGGATTCATACCGTGGCCTGGATGCCTATCCATTGGTGAGCGAGGTCATCCTCCATGTGAAATACCTCGGCATCGCCAACTCCAAAGGACGCAAGATCATGAGATGGGAAATGATTCTTTTCGTTGAGTTGTGGAATCACACCAACCAGAAAATTGCCGGGACCGCAACCGTCTCCTACGAAAACAAATTGAGGGCTCCTGCCATCGGCGTCGGCGTGACCGGCGACTCTTTCGACAGTGATGAGCTGCT
>JBIPND010000227.1:0-5696 GCA_044374015.1 Luteolibacter sp.
CTCCTCACCCGCCTACCTCGCGAAACCCGGCGAAAACGGCGGCTTCATCCTGCTGCACTCGGTCGGGCACCTGCCCAAGAACTCCGAGGTCGATGTCCCGCTCAACTATGCGGACTACTATTTCCTCGAGGCCCTCATCCGCTATCAGAATCTATCAAAAACTCCGTGAAATCCATCACCCTCTGTCTGACTGTCCTCTTCACCCTGGTCGCCCCGTCCGCGGCCAAACCCGCCGAAGTCACCCCGCTCACCCTGCCGGGCAGCGAGGCCTTCGTCTTCCGCAAGGCGGGCGAAACCGAATTGCGCCTGCACGTCGTGAAACCCAAGGGCTGGACCAAAGACGAGACGCGGCCGTGTCTGGTTGCCTTCTTCGGCGGCGGCTGGAATAGCGGAACTCCGGAACGCAGCATCGGTTGGGCAAAGTGGGCGGCAACCCATGGCATCGTCGGCATCGCTCCGGACTATCAGACCCGCGATCGCCTGAAGGGCGATCCCGAAGACTGCGTTTCCGACGGCCGCGCCGCCGTCGCGTGGATCGTCGAACACGCCAAGGAACTCGGCATCGACCCGAAAAAAATCATCGTGCTCGGGAGTTCCGCCGGCGGTCACGTCGCCGCCTGGACCGCCATCCCATCGCCCGGCCCGGGCAAGGATGATCCCGCGCCGCAAGTCCTGCCCGCCGCGATGGTTTTGCTCAATCCGGTGACCGATACCAAAGCCGGCGGCTACGGCGGTCCCAAGCGCTTCGGCAAAAGTGAAGCCCGCGCGCTCGCCTGCTCGGTGACCGACCAGATGCCCGCCAAAATGCCACCGTCCATCGTGTTCCACGCCACGGCGGACACCACCGTGCCCTACGCCAACTCGGTCGTGTTCCGCGACAAACTGGTGGCTAACGGAAATCGCTGCGAACTGGTGACCTTCGAGGGCCTCGGCCACGCCTACAACTCCAGCAAGTTCGGCGCCGCCGGCAAGGCCGCCCAGAAGCGGACGGAAGAAGAGACGAGCAAGTTTCTCAAGAGTCTCGACCTCCTCGAAAACTGATTATCCACCATCGCCCCTGTGTTCCTCCTTTCCACCTTCCTCCGCTTCTCGCTGCTAGGCATCCTCGCCTCCGGTCCCGTCATTGCCCAATCCAGCCAACGCCTTTCCGACGGCTGGGAATACCACCAAGGTTCGCTGGGCAGCACCTGGGAAATCTGGCGTGGCGAGGCGGCGAGCGACAATGTCACCTGGACGCCCGTCACCCTGCCGCATTGTTTCAACGCCCGTGACGCCGTCGATCCGGACACCCGCTACTATCAGGGGCCGGGCTGGTATCGCAAACAACTCACGCTTGCCAATCCATTCCCTAACGGCAGAACCCTGCTCCACTTCGATGGCGCGGGGCAGTCTTCCGAAGTCTTCGTCGGCACGGAAAAAGTCGGCGACCACCTCGGCGGTTACGACGAGTGGTCGGTGGACATCACCGGCGCGGCCGCGAAGTTCAAAGCGGAAAAATCCGTCCCGCTCGCCGTCCGTTGCGACAACTCGCGCGACGCCGAAAGCATCCCTTCCGACCTCAGCGATTTCAACCGCTACGGCGGGCTCTATCGCCACGTCACGCTCAGTTATGTGCCCGCCGTTTCGCTCCAGCGGGTGCATGTCGAGCCGGTTCTGGCAGCTGATGGCAAGGCCAGCGTCAAGGTGCGCTCGCGTCTTTTTAATCCGACGGATCTGTCGGATCCGACGGATCTGTTGCTTGAGATCACCGATCCTTCCGGGAAAATCATCCACAGCGCCACCCAGGAGCTCGCGCCGTGGACCGGCGACCGCGAAATCACCGCCTTCGAAATCGCAACGCCCGTCCTGTGGTCGCCGAAATCGCCGGCGCTCTATCAGTGCGTGGTGACCCTGAAATCCAAACACGGCGAGCAGCGGGTCACCGAACGTTTCGGCCTGCGTAGCGTCGAGTGGGTCAAGAACGGCCCGTTCAAGCTCAACGGCGAGCGCCTGCTGCTGCGCGGCACCCACTATCATGAAGACCACGCCGGCACCGCCGCCGCCGTGCCGGATGAAGTGGTCCGCGAAACGTTCCAACTGATGAAGGAAATGGGCGCGAATTTTGTCCGCCTCGGCCACCACCAGCAGGCACCGCTGGTGCTCGATCTCTGCGACGAGCTGGGATTGTTAGTCTGGGAGGAAATCCCGTGGTGCCGCGGCGGTCTCGGCGGTGAGCGTTTCCAAAACCAAGCCCGCGAGATGTTGCGCAACCTCATCGACCAGCATTACAACCATCCCTCGGTCATCCTCTGGGGCCTTGGCAATGAAAACGACTGGCCCGGCGATTTCGAAAACTTCGACAAGGACGCCATCCGCGGTTTCATGACCGAACTCCACACGCTCGCCCACCAGCTCGATCCCTCGCGCAAGACCGCGATCCGCCGTTGTGATTTCTGCAAGGACATCATCGACGTCTATTCGCCCAGCATCTGGGCCGGTTGGTATAGCGGGCGCTACTCCGAGTATCGCAAGTCCACCGAAAAAGCCATCCAGGACACGCCGCATTTTTTCCACGCCGAATACGGCGGCGACAGCCACGCCGGGCGCCACTCGGAAGACCCGGAGAAGTTCACGATCAAAGTCGCGACCGGGAAGGGGACCGCAGAAGTGGGCAAGGCCTACAAGACCACCGGCGGCAGCGCGCGCGGCTCCAAGGACGGCGATTGGTCGGAGAGTTATATGGTCAATTTATTCGATTGGCATCTCAAGGAGCAGGAACAAATACCCGATCTCACCGGCGCGGCGCAGTGGATCTTCAAGGATTTTTCCACGCCGCTGCGCCCGGAAAACCCCGTGCCCTACGTCAATCAAAAGGGCGTCATCGAGCGGGACGGCACCCGCAAGGAAAGTTTCTATGTCTATCAAAGCTACTGGGCGGAAAAACCGATGATCCACATCTACGGTCACAGCTGGCCGATCCGCTGGGGCAAACCCGACGAAGCCAAAGAGGTCAAAGTTTATTCCAACTGCAAGCAGGTCGAGTTGTTTGTCAACGGCGTCTCCGTCGGAATCAAACAACGCGACGTGACCCAGTATCCCGCCGCCGGCTTGAGCTGGAAGGTTCCTTTCAAGGCGGGCGAAAACACGCTGCGCGCCGTGGCTGGCGACCTGGTGGATGAAATCAAATTGATCTATCAGACGGAGTCGTGGGGCCAGCCCGCGAAGCTTGAACTGAAGGAACTCAGCCGCACCAGCGACCTTGTCACCCTCGAAGCCCGCGTTTTCGATGCCAAGGGCGTGCCCTGCCTCGATGCGGCGCAGCTCGTCAGTTTCGGCTTCACCGGCGACGGCAAACTGCTCGACAACCTCGGCACCGCGTCCGGCTCGCGCAAAGTCCAACTCGCCAACGGCCGCGCCAAGATCCGCGTCCAACTCACCGGCAGCGCCGCCGCCAGCGTCTCGGCGGAGGGCCTCGAAACCGTCCTTCTCCCGCTCAAAAGCTCCCCATGAGATTGGCCCTGTCACTGCTCCTGACCTGCGTTTCCGCGCTCGCCGCCCCGCTGCTTGAACCCGCATCGGTAGCGAGCATCGACCGCCCCCGCATCCTCAAAGCCGCTGAGGCAGCGCTCGAACTGAAGTCTATCAGTGTCACCGATTCCCGCGCCAAACTCAGCGAGGGCGGACCTAACGATTTCTATTCAAACGGCGATTACTGGTGGCCCAATCCCGCCACGGCCGACGGCCTGCCCTACGTCCAGCGCGACGGCCAGAGCAATCCGGACATCTTCAGCCAGCACCGGATGGCCGTGCGCCAGTTGAACCAATCCGTCGCCGCACTGGCCGCCGCCTATCAGATCACCGCTGACGAACGCTACGTGACCAAAGCCGCCGAACTCCTCCGGGTGTTCTTTCTCGACCCCAAGACGCGGATGAATCCGCACCTGAACTTCGCCCAAGCGATCCCCGGGGTTTCGCCCGGCCGCGGGATCGGCATCATCGACACCCTTCACCTGATAGAAATCCCGGTGGCCGCCGCCGTGCTGGAAAAATCGCAAGCCTTCCCGGCTGAGGTCGCGTCCGGAATGAAAAAATGGTTCGCCGATTACCTCGACTGGATGATCACCAGCAAGAATGGCCAGGATGAAGCTGCGACCAAGAACAACCACGCCGTCACCTACTGGCTGCAAGTCGCCGTGTTCGCCCGCTTCACCGGCGATGAGCAGCGTCTCGCCGAGTGCCGCCGCCGGTTCAAGGAAGTTTTTGTCGGCGTGCAAATGGCCGCGGACGGCAGTTTTCCGGCCGAACTCTCACGGACCAAGCCGTATGCCTATTCGATTTTCCAACTCGATAACCTGACGACGCTCTGCCAGGTCCTTTCGACATCGGAGGAAAATCTCTGGTCCTACGAACTGCCCGACGGACGCGGCGTCCGCAAAGCTGTGAGTTATCTCTATCCATATCTAGCAGACAAATCCAAGTGGCCGCTCAAGCCGGACATCCACGCTTGGGACGGATGGCCCGCCCGCCAGCCAGCATTGCTGTTCGCCGGCCTGGCTTTTAACGACAAACCCTGCCTCGAACTCTGGCAGAAACTCCCGCCCGACCCGGCGGATCCCGAAATCCAGCGCAACATCGCCATCACCCAACCGCTCATCTGGCTTGCGGGGCGGCGGTGAAGCGAGTCCCAGTAACTGAAATCACTGCTCGGTTAGGCAGGCGGTGCCAAACAGGGTGAAGCCGGTGGATTGTTCGACTTCGATGTCGAGGATCTGGCCGGTGAGTCGCGCGGGATCGCCGTCGAAGATCACGATTTTGTTGTGCGTGGTCCGGCCGGTCAGTCTGGCGGCGTTGTTCTTGGACGGGCCTTCGCACAGCACCTGCTGGCGGGTGCCGACCTTGGTGGCGTTGCTGGCGATGGCGAGGCGGTCGACCACGGCTAACAGACGTTGGTTGCGTTCTTCCTTCACCGCTTCGTCGATTTGCCCGTCCATTTCGGCGGCGGGGGTGTTGCGGCGTTTCGAGTAGCGGAAGACGAAGGCGTTGTCGAACTGGAGACGCTCGACGGTGTCGATGGTGGCTTGGAAATCCTCTTCGGTTTCGCCGGGGAAGCCGACGATGATGTCGGTGGTGATGGCGATGCCGGGCCGCGCGGCCTTCATTTTCTCGCAGATTTCGATGAACTTCGCGTTCTTATACGGGCGGCGCATCACTTTGAGGATGCGGTCCGAGCCGCTTTGCATCGGGAAATGGATGTGCGAGCAGAGTTTCGGCAGGTAGGTGAAGGCGGCGATCAGGTCGTCGCGGTAGCCGATGGGATGCGGCGAGGTGAAGCGGATGCGCTCGATGCCCTCGACTTGGTGCACGGCTTCGAGCAGCTGGACGAAGGGCGATTTGCCGTCGATTTTCGGAAACTCGGTGCGGCCGTAGAGATTGACGATCTGGCCTAACAGTGTGATTTCCTTCACCCCGTGGGTGGCGAGGTGGCGGACCTCGCCGACGATGTCGGCGATCGGCCGGCCGCGTTCCTTGCCGCGGGTGTCGGGCACGATGCAGAACGAGCAGCGCATGTTGCAGCCCTGCATGATGGAGACGAAGGCGCTGGCTTCGTGGGCCTTCGGGACGTGGTCGCGGATGGTGTTTTGCGAGCCTTCCTCCTCGGCGGTGTCGCAGACGCTGGTGCCGCGCAGCGAGTAGCTGGGATCGTCCATCCGCGCCTC
>JBIPND010000012.1:0-15994 GCA_044374015.1 Luteolibacter sp.
GCCGTCGCCGTGAATGCTGTCGTCGAACTGGTGGGATTCGAGTGTGACCAATCCACCGGCTGGCATTTCGATGTCGAATTCCTGGGGGCCGACCGACTGGTTGCCAGCGGTGCCCTGCCAGAGTTCCTTGCGTTCGACGGGAAGGGGTTGGGCGGCTTCCGCAGGCATGCGGAGGACGGTGAGGCGGACGTCGCCACGGCCTTGGGCCTCGTCGATTTTCTCGCCGAGCATGAGTTGGATTTCGCGGGCGTCCTTGTGCATGAAGTTCCAGCTTGGGCGGTATTGGTTTCCGGATTTCAACAACTCGCCCTCGATGCCGATGATGAGGTCGCCGGTTTGGAGGTGGCCGTCGGCGGGGGAGCCGGGGGCGATGGAGACGACTTCGGCGGCTGTTAGGGCGAGTTCGCCCGACAGGGATCTCAGGCATGCCGGGACGTTGGCGGCAAAGGCCGGGCGGTTTTGCCATTGCGGGACATGCGAGCGGACGCGCACGCCGAGCGGCCCGAGGTGGCTGCCCCAGCGTTTCGCCTCTTCGGCTTGGTCGGCACCATTGGGCACCCAGCCTTGGGCGACTTCGGGATAGGTTTCGCGGTATTCGCGGATGTCGATGGGGCTGAAATCCGTCTTCACGGGAAAGGTGGAATCCAGCGGAGGAATGGTATCGGTGATGACTGGGGCAGGAGCGGCGGAGGGGGAGAGAGACGGCGACGGTTGTGACGGGCTTGCGGTGATGGCAGCGGCGGAAGCGGGCGCGGGCGCGGGCTTTTGCGCCTGGTTGAAGATGAGCCAACCGCCAGTCGCGACGAGCAGGATCAGGGCGACGACGGCAAATGCGCCGCCGGTAGGGGCCTTTTTCGGGTAGGCGGGATGGGCGGGCGGAACCGTTGTGGCGGGGCGCTTCATGAGGAATTTTTCCTGGCAGTCGGCACAGCGCCCGTGACGGCCTTCGAGCGTGGAGTCGACGGCGTAGGTTTTGGCGCAGTTCGGGCAGGTGACGGTGATCTGGTTTTCCGAGGGCATCGGGTGCGGGGCTTGGTGAGATCGAGATAACTGAATCCGTGAGGAATGATTGCAGGGATCTGGTGCTCTGGAGAGAAAACCATCCGGCGGTTGAAGTCAACGCGCGGGAAGAACGCCGATTTCGGCGGCGGCGGCGTGATGCGCGTTGTGTTCGCTGGATGCGCGGATTTTCCAGTCCTTGGGTTCGATGCGGATGAGGTCGAACCATTCCTGTTTGAGGCTGTTGCATTGCCATGGTCGGGAATTGCTGCGAATCAAGCGGATGAACGCCACCCGCGTGCTCCTCACCTGCCCAAATGCTCCCATGAAATCCCTGATCCAAAAATCCTTCCTCACGCTGAGTGTCGCCATGATGTGCGAGACATCCGCCTGGTCCGCTGCGAAAAATCTGGTCTTCATCCTCGCCGACGATCTCGGCTGGGGTGAACTTGGTTGCTACGGGCAGAAGAAAATCCGCACTCCCCACATCGACCAACTTGCCGCCGAGGGAACGCGCTTCACCAGCCATTACTCGGGTGCTCCGGTCTGCGCGCCCGCACGCTGCGTGTTGCTGACCGGCAAACACCTTGGCCACGCGGAGATCCGGGGTAACCGCCAGGCGAGCGTTTCGTTGCCGCAGTTCAAAGAAGGCCAGCATCCCATCTCTGCCGATGCGGTGACGCTCGCGGAGGTCTGCCGCAACGCTGGATTCGCCACCGCCGCCATCGGCAAGTGGGGGCTCGGTCCGGTGGGCAGCACCGGCGATCCGAACCGACAGGGTTTCGATCTTTTCTACGGCTACAACTGCCAGGCCGTCGCCCATCGTTTTTTCCCCAGCCACCTGTGGCGCAACCACGAGCGGATCGAGATCAACCCGCAGCCGGTTCCGGGCCATCTCAAGAAGCCGGAGGGGGAAATCCGCATGCAAGACTCTCAGGGGAAAAACTACTCGCCCCGACTGATGATGGAGGAGGCGGAGCGCTTCATCGCCTCCCACAAGCAAAAGCCGTTCTTCCTCTATCTCGCCTTGATCGAACCACACGTCGCGATGCAGCCGCCACCCGGCGTGGTGAACGAATATCCGGCGGAGTGGGATGACCAGCCGTATCGTGGCCAGTGCGGTTACCTTCCGCACCCTCGCCCGCGCGCCGGCTATGCCGCCATGATCACCGACCTCGATCGCCACGTCGGCCGTGTGATGCGCGCCTTGCAGCAAGCCGGCATTGCCGATGAGACGCTGGTCATCTTCACGTCCGACAACGGCACCACCCACCGCGGTGGAGACAAGGACAATCCGCATTTCGGCATCGGCGGGGTCGATGCCGATTTCTTCCACTCGACCGCCGGCCTGCGCGGCTTCAAGGGCAGTGTGTATGAAGGCGGGCTGCGTGTGCCGATGATCGCGCGACTTCCGGGAACCGTGCCCGCCGGCGCCACCAACGACACGGCCTCGTATTTCGCCGACTGGTTTCCCAGCCTCTGCGCCGCCTTCGGGCTGGAAACGCCACCCTCACTCGATGGCGAAAACCTCTGGCCCGTGATGACCGGCAAGGAAAGGTCCGCGCGGCAAAAGCCAATGGTCTGGGTCTATCCCGAATACGGCGGCCAGGTCGCCGTCCGCATCGGGAACATGAAAGCCGTCCGCCAACGACTCGCGTCCAAAACACCAGGGCCATGGGAACTCTACGATCTCGCCAAGGACCCCGGGGAAACCACCGACATCGCGGCCCGTCATCCCGAGGTGATCGCGGCGGTGGTCGCCATCCTCAAGCGCGAGATGTCACCCAACGAGTTGTTCCCGCTCGGGGTCCCCGGGGTGAATCCATAGTGTCTTCGTCAATTCTTGATCAGCGTGTGAGAGCATCGATCCTGCCATCAATCGAAGCGGTGCATTTCAGAACCGGGGAAATTCAGAACCAGTGCTCGCCGGCGGCGAGTTCGTCATTCCGGGAAAGTGCGATTTTGTCCGGGATTTCAGTTCCACTGGTGACCGCCAAACCGGGCTCAGAAATCCATCTAATGGCTTGCTGGAGGCGATCCATTTATTCATAAAACCCGGGAGCTTGCAGGCATCCATGCGCGAGCCGCCCTGCGATCCGACATGTCGAACATGCCTCCTCTTCAGATTGCCATTATTGGTTGCGGCTCGCGTGGTCGTACATACGCCAGAATCATGGCGTCATTCGGCGAGCGTTACCGCATCACTGCCGCAGCGGATCCAGTGGCGCAGCGCCGCGAGGAGGTCGCCAATCTGGCCGTGTCGCGGGGAATCCGGACATTCAACACGGCACAGGAGCTGATTGCGGCTGGTGTTTCGGCCGACCTGCTGATTATCGCCACGCAGGACGCCGATCACTTCGAACATGCTTCGGCTGCCTTGCGCGCCGGTTATGACATCTTGTTGGAAAAACCGGCCGCCGAATCCCTCGACCGCTGCGAAACGCTCGACGCGTTGGCGCGCTCCCTCGGCCGCCGCATCGGCTTGTGCTTTGTGCTGCGCTACACGCCATTTTACGCCACTGCCAAGGCGCTGATTGATAGCGGTCGCCTTGGCCGTATCATCAGCATCCGGGCCAGTGAGGGGGTGGAGCCATTCCATCAGGCGCATTCCTTTGTCCGCGGGCATTGGTCAAAGTCCGCCGACTCCACTCCGATGATTGTGGCCAAATGCAGCCACGACGCCGATCTCCTTTGCTGGCTTGCCGGGAGCGCGCCGGCCAAAGTCAGCAGCTTCGGCGGTCTGGAGTGGTTCCACAAACACAACGCCCCGTCCGGTAGCCCCGCACGCTGCACCGACGGTTGCCCGGTGGCCTCGCAGTGCCGATATGACGCCCACCGTTACCTGGGTGACAAACGCAACTGGCTTGGAATGGTCATGGACGGAGCTGCCAATGCCGACGATGCGGAGATTTTGGATTTCCTCAAATCCTCACCATGGGGACGCTGTGTCTATCAATGTGACAATGACAGTGTGGATCACCAGGTGGTCGCCGCCGAAATGCAAAGCGGCGTGAGCGCCACTCTCACCATGACCGCCTTCGACCATGGCCGCACGCTCGAAATCCACGGCACACGCGCCTCCCTGCGCGGCGGGTCGCCATTCAAGGAGGCGGGAACCCCGGAACTATGGCTGCGTGATCATGAAAGCGGAAAATGCGAGCCGGTCGAGATGCTTCAGATCGGTGCGGAGGCTGATGGCGGATATGCCGGACACGGGGGCGGGGACTGGGGGCTGATCCATTCGCTTGAAACAATGTTCCGCGGTCCGGGGCGCTTGCCAGCCGGCCTTGATGGACTGGCCGGACATCGGCTGGCGTTCCTTGCCGAGCAATCGCGACTCACGCAATCGGTTTCTTGAGCCGCTCGCGTGCAGTGCGGCAGCGGAAAACATCCCGAACCGTTCCTGCCAAAGGCGATCATCGGGAAGCGCCTTGCCCCGTCTGCAGGCCACTGATGTGCAGGTTGCGGCGGGGACTTTGCAGCACAAGGGCATAGGCGGCGTTGATCAGATCATCCTCGCCCATGTAGGGTGCGCCCATGTGTGGGGTGGTGAAGCGCAGGCCGTAACCCGGCTCCCATGCGAGGGCGAACCACCATGCGTATTCGCGGATCACCTCGGCATAGGTGCTGGGTGAAACGAGATTGAGCGCGAGCAAACCGAGCGCGCCACCGGGTTCGCCGTAGGCGTGGCTGTTGCGCAACCACGGGTGGCGTTCGCGCATCACATGGATCATCGAGTCCCGCATGTCGGAGCGCTCGCCGCGCAGGTGGGCCGCCATCGCGAACAACCCGGTGCGCGACCAGAATTCATTGAGATCCTTCATCGAGCGGTTGTAGCCGAGGGTGCCGTTGCCACCCTCCGCGGGATTGGACCAACTCATTTCCAGGTAGGGCGTGAGCAGTTCCCAGATGCCGGATTTCATGCCGCAGCGCTTGGCAAGGGCTTCGGCGACGAGGAGGTGGCAGGCGGGGGCGACAAGAGCCTTGTTTCCGTATGGCAGTCCGCTCGGACCGTGACCGAGAGCGGGGACATCCCAGACGGACATGTGTTGTCCTGCGACCGCCCAATCGCGCAAGGCTTCCACGTTTTTGAGAACGGATTTGTCTCCGGTGGCGAGCTGCCATTCGCTGTAAAGGATCCCGGCATAAGCGCCTGACCAGAAGCCGAGGTTGCCGTAATCATCGGGTTTCTGGAAACGTTGCTGTGCCCAAGCCACGGCCTTGCGGACACGGCTGCGGTGGTGGGTTTCACCGGTGGACAGCAGGGCAAGGCTCGCAAAACAAGTGCGGATCATGCAGCCCGACCAACTTCCGTCGTCGCGCTGGGTGCGGACAAGAAACGTGATGCAATCGGCGAGCATGCGGGCCGCCTCCGGATCGTTTGCCGGATTCATCGTGGTGAAGGCGGCCTTGCGGTTGAGAGGGAAATCAATGGTTTCCGTGCCGTTTTCACGCAGCAGGGTGAGCGGCAGGCTGGTTTTGCCGGCTTTGAGTGCGGCTTCGGTTTCGCGGCCGATCACCGCTTCATGGCTGTCGTGCAACCACGTCCAGCCTGGATTGAGATCATTGACCGGCAAGGGCCGCCCGCCTACTGCGAGAATCACATCACCCTGCCGGAGATGCCGGCGGGAGGCGGCGGTGCCTGACCTGACGTTCATCACGGAAAGGACCGTTTGTTGATGTTCGGTGAGCGCATCGAATCCCAGCAGTCCCGCACCAAGCTTGTCGGGTCCGAGTCCGCCATTCGAGCGTCCGAAGAGTTTGTCGCTTGGCGCGGTGTGGACGCGGGTGAAGCGCGGTGTGCCGATCACCACGGCGCTCTCCGGTCCGCTGCGAACCCGCAGGCCGAAGGATTTCCCTTCGAGAAGTTTCATCATTTCCGGCTGGATTTGAACCCACGCGCGCGAAGTGGCTGCGACGGGAGGCGCGGGATCGAGTTTCACGCCGGGCGCTTCGATCTCGCCGGCGGTGCCGAAGCCGCCGCCGCTCCAGTCCGAATCGATGATGAACCGAAAGGCATCCACTTCCATCGGCTTGGGAAACGACACTTCGAGCGGGGCTCGGTCGGCTGAGACGCGTTGGTCGGTTTCACCCGCGGTGATGGCTTCCCATGTCCCGCCGGCGCGCCGGATCTCGGAACGGTAGTTGCGTGCCACACCATTGGTAAATCCTGACTGACGGGGTTGGTAGATCAAACCGGTCATGCGTGTGGGCGAGCCGAATTCCAAGCCGATCCAATGCGGTGCGTTGGCCTTTGGTTCGCTGTATTTCGAATGCCAAGCGGTTCGTGGATCACCATCAAAGGCACTGGCGGCCTCTGAACCGGGATGCTCGGAGGAACAAATCACGACCCAAGGAGAGCGCGGTGCCGTTTGTTTCACGGCGGCAACTCCGCTGGCAAACACTTCGCCGCTGCCGGGATCAATCGCGTCCAAGGTGATCGAGCCGTTTTTTCCCGCCTTCGCCGTACCGAAAAGATCAACCGAGAGAACGCCCTGCCACTCTCCGCCCGCGTTGCGCTCCGTATCGCTGAATGGCGGCACCTTGACGGTCGCCAATGCGCTGGTGCCTGGTGCCAGTTCATGCGAACCGCCGATCGCCAGAGGCCAAGGTCTCAGGGCATCTTTCCCCGCGGAATATTCTCCAACTGGCAACGGGGCTGCCAGCGCCGGCAAAGCGAGCATGCAAACAAAACAATAACGAATCATAGAAATGTGGGTTTTGAAGAGGTTCAACCGTCGTGATGGGGTGTGAAGCTGTTCACGTTGCGGAGGGCGACGAGCATCCGAACCCGACCCTCCCGGGAACACGTCGCGGTTGGGCGAGTGGTGCGCATTGTCGATACGAACGTGAAACATGATGATCTTTCGGAAAACGGGTTTGGGTTCACCAAGCATCTAACGCGGTGGAATAGACTTCGACAAACGCGGAGTGCCGCGCCCAGAACGAGAAGTCCTCGCCTTCGAAACGCAGGCTTCCGACTTCGAAGACGGTATCCGGTTTGGCATGGTCCTTGACCCGGCAATGGAACCAGGTGGCGGGTTTGTGAAAATCCCACCAGATGTTGGCGACATGCCATGGGAGTTTCGGCAAGGTCACGCCTGCGGTCGCCGCCATTTCCTCGGGAGTCGGCTGGGCGCAGGGATCATCGCCGGCAAACAGCGGGACCACCGCCGCCATGTGGAGGAGGAAAAAGAGGTTGCGCATGATGGTTTTGATTCGTCGCGATGTTAGGGCTGGGTGGCCTTGAGACGGCCGAACAGTTTGCCGGTAACGGCGTTGGATGCCGGGATGTTGATGGTGACGGCGTCCGGCGCGGGAACCGTGTTGATCGTCACCGTGACTCCGTTGGCATCGGGGCCGGAGTTGGTCGCTCCGACGGTGGCGCTGTTCCAGACCGCTCCGAGGTTGCCGTTGTATTCCACGGTGAGCGTGGCTTGGCCGATGGAATCCTCGTTGCGCGTGAAGTTGAGCGTCAGCCCGCCACTCGCGCTGGCCGTGGTGGTGACGAGACCGCCACTCTTGCCGTCGAGCGGTTCGCCGCCGAGGATCCACTCAAGGCCGTTTTCGAAGCCGTCGCCATCGGGATCATTGCCGAAGCCGGCTTCCTTGCCGGGTGAACCGTCGAGCCCCTTCGAAATCGCCCAGGCGGCGAAGGGGTCCGTGATCGGGCCGGAGGTGACAACCAAGGAGCCGCTGCCGCTGATGAACGAAGCGTTGCCGGAATTGTAGGTGGTGGCTGGCTGCTGCACACCATCGATCCAGAGTTCCGCCACGGTGTCGGGGCTGCCGTGGGTGAGGTCGAGGGTGGCTCCGGCACCCGTGATCACACGCACCGCAGCGGTGTTGGAGAGGGTGGCCTGGCTCATGGACAAGGTGCCTGCCTTGATCGTGGTATCGCCGCTGTAGGTGTTGAGTCCGCTGAAGGTAAGAGCGGCGGTGCCGTCCTTGACGAAAGCGAAGGCATTTTCACCCGGAGTGGCCCCGCCCAGAACGCCCGAGAAGGTCTGGGCGGCATTCTGGTTGATTTCAAGAATGGCCGGAGACGCACCACCGTTGATGACGGATCCCGCGCCGGAAAGCGTGGCCACTTCCTGGTCGAACCCGTTGAGATCGAGCGCCGCGCCCGCCGAAATGGGGAGGTTGGCATTGACGCCGAGGACGCCCGCCGCACCGGCGATGACGCGTCCACCTTGGATCTGCACCGAGACGTTGCCGGTGGTGGCGGCCTGGTTGAGGCGCACCGAACCGGTGCCGCGTTTGTAGAACCCGAGGTTGCCGACGTTGAGGCGGCCGTTGATGACCAGGTCGCCGGTGGCGGTATTGGCCCCGCTGGCGGCGCTCACCGTCATACCGAAGCCGCGGCTGATCATCTCGATGTTGGCGTCGATTTCCGAGCCGGAGGCGGCTGCGGAGACGTTGATGGCGTTGCCGCCGACGTCGAACATGCCGATGCCGGCGAGGCCGCTGCCGTAGTGGCGGATGGTGGTGGGGGCGGTGTTCAACTGGATCGAGCCGCTGGCGTTGTAAGTTCTGCCGCCTTGCAAGTAGAGGCCGGTGGTGGCGGCGACGCCGTCGCCGTTGATGACCATGCCCGTATTCGCGTAGGCGCCGCCTGTGGTGTAGCCGAGGCGTAGGGCCGCACCCGGATTGATGGTGTAGGGAACATCCGTGGTCTTGGTCTGCACTTCGAGCGTGCCGCCCGCGACGAGGACACTGCCGGTGAAGGTGCTGGAGCCGGAAAGGGTGAGCGTGCCCGTGCCGAGTTTGGCCAGGCCGAGCGTGTTGGCTCCGGCATTGGTGTTGGCGATGCCGCCCGAGTAGGCGAGGTCGCCGGCGGTGGTGTCGATGCCGAGGCGGGAGCCTGAGAGGAATCCGCCGGTCGCGGTGCCAAGGGCCTTGATCGTGTTGAGATCGCTCACGGTGAACTGCCCGGCTCCACCGACATTCAATGCCAGGGTCGCGCCGTTCTGAACGATGATGTTGCTATCGGTCCAGTTGGCGGGAGTGCCACTGAGGAGCGAGGATTGTCCTGCGATTTGGAGAGTTCCGGCACTGACTGTGATTGGCCCGCTGTGAGCATTGGTTCCGGTGAGGGTGAGCACGCCCGCTCCCGACTTGGTGAGGCCGAGATTGTTGTGGTTCGTTCCGCTGCCGCCGAGATGCGCGGCGAGGGTGGAATCCGTGCTGTTGTTGATGGTGAGCGTGGAAAGCGTGGCGCTGCCGCCGACGACGCGGTTGCCGGTGCCGGTTCCCACGTTGGTCACCGCGGTGAAGGTTTGGTTGACTCCTTCGAGGACGAGCATGCCGCTGTCCGCCCCCTCGCCGAGGCGCAGGCCTGAGCCGGAGCCGAGGCGGTTGTTACCACCCGTAAGAATCACGGAGCCTTGGCGGATTTGGAACGGCGTGGTGGCGGTTCCTGTGCCTTCGATGCGGAGAGAACCTAAACCAACCTTGCGGTAGTGGGTGTTGTTGCCATTGGTGCCGCCGGCGAACACACCTTGCACGATGAGGTCACCGGTGGCGGTGTTGAGTCCCGGGGCGATGTTCATCACGTAACCGTATGAGCCCGGCTGGAAGCTGATGTTCGTTCCAATCACCGAACCGGATGCGGTGTTTTCGACCGCGAGTTGGGTGCCATTGGTGTCGAAGCCATACAACACGGCCGAGCCGGTGCCATACTGGCGGACGGTTGTCGGGGCTCCGGCCAAACGCAGGGTGGACTGGAGGTTGTAATTCCTTCCGCCTTCGAAATAGACGCCGTTGGTCGAGGAAACTCCGTCACCATTGACGGTTACACCATAACCGTAGACGGAATTGCCGAAACCATAGCCGATTTCCAAGCGTCCCAGGGAACCGACTTCATAGGTCTTCGCTCCGTTGTTTGCGGTCACACGGAGCGTGCCTTCATAAACCCGGGTCAACCCCGTGTAGGTGTTCGCGCCGCTGAGGACGAGGCTGCCCGCGCCGGTTTTGGCGAGTCCCTGGGTGCCGGTAACGATCGCTGTTAGAGTCGCGGAGCGGTTGACAACTTCGATTTCCGGAGGCTGGCCGGTGGTGGTGGAGAGTATGAGTTTGCCGCCGGTGCCCGGTGCGATGGTCCAATCGTGCGAGGCCGTGGGAAGATCGCCAAAGCGCAGGCCGCCCGCCGTGAGCTCCGCATCGAGCGTGGTGGAATGAGGCGCGGTGAGATCGAGCGTCGAGAAATCGAGCCATTCGTCCGCACTGAAAACCGGGGCGCTGACCCAGTTGGTCGCCACGGACCACGATCCGCCGGAGACCTGCTGGGTCCAGATCGAGCGCGGGCGGTCAAACTCGGCAGTGACGGTTTTCGACTCATCCATGAGCACCGTGGTGCTCGGACTGAAGGGATCTTCGATGCCGGTGCCGGTCCAGCGGATGAAACGCCAGCCGGGCGCGGGCGAGGCGGTGATGGCGGCGGTGGTGTTGGACGGATAGGGGCCGCTGCCGGTGACTTGGCCGCGTACGGACGCGGATGTGGTGACGGTGAGGTAGTAAAGCTTGTAGAAGGTTGCGGTGATTTGTGAGTTCGTGCCGCTACCGTAGTTGATGATGGCGAGGGCTCCGGCGCTGAAGCTGATTTCCGGCTGGCCGTTGAGGATGCCCTGATAGGCAAGCAGCGTGATGGGCACGCCAAGCGGGGGCGGGGTTTCGGGCATGGTGACTTCGATGGCTCCAGCGGTGCGGGTGAGGTCGCCCGAGACGGTGAGCGCCGTTTGGCCGGAGGCGGGCAGGTTGATGCGCAGCGTGCCACCGCTCTGGCTGAGCGAAGCCATCGTCACTGGATTGGATGGCAACGAGAGCGGGCCTTGCTCGATGACGAGGCGCAGGCCGGCATCCGGTGTCTGGGTGAGACCGAGAAAGGCCGGTCCGGATTTGGTGAAGGTCAGGTTCGGTCCCAAGATTCCCCCGAATTGGGCGGGAGTGCTTTGATTGACCACTAGGTTAGACGACGAGCCTGTGCCGATGATGGAGCCTGTGTTGCCGCTGAGGTTTCCGATCTGGCTGGTGGCGTTGCCAAGTTGCACCACAGGCGTGCCACCTGTTAGAGCGAGCGTGGCGGCGGGGTTGTTCCACGGTTGGTTGAGCAGGAGCCGGGAAGTATCACCATTGAGCACGACGCCAGCGAGAGAGTTGATGCCGGTGGCGTTGTCGTTGATGAGGCGAGAGCGACGGCCGAGGGTGACTGTGCCGGTGCCAAGCGCGTTAGAGGCAGCGGCGCGGAGGGCGGCAAAGTCGTCGCCGGAGGGCGTGTGGGAAGCCGACCAGTTGCCGGTGTAGGGGTTGTTAGCGCGGGTGAGCGAGAGTTGGCGCAAATCTGCCGTAGAGTAAGAACCAGTGTCGGAAATCAGCTGAACCAAGCCCGATCCGGAGACACCACCGCTGAGAACGGCCTTGTTCCCATAGTTTCCGCCGTTGATGCGCAGCGTGGTGGTGCCGGATAACGCAACATTGGCGGCGACCGTGTGTGCGGATGATCCGTTAGAACAGCGGAAGCGGATGGTGCCGCCTTCTTCGACGGTGGTGGATGGGAGATTGTAGCTTACATTGGCCAATGTCCCGTCGTGCAATCTTGCCAGATCGAGAGTCCCGCCGTTTTTCACACGCAGGTATCTGGCGACCAGTGCCTGGCTGTTCGAATTGGTGCTGTTGGATGTGACCATGTGGGCCACGGCGTATCCGGTGCCTGTGTTCTGGGTGCCGCTGGTTGGCGCGGTATTTCCGCTGTTCCATGTGGTGCCGATGTTCCATGCGCCATCCGCAACGGATGTCATGTGGTCGTCGATAGAGAGGGTGGCCGTGGAAGGCGTGCCGAGTTGGTGGAACGGGCCGGATTGCAGGGTGAGGATGGCGGTTTTCGATGGAGAACCCGGCGGGAGCAAGGGGCCCAGCGTAAGCGTCGTGACAAACTGGCCGTCGCCAAAGTTCACGCTGGCGGGCAGCGCGGTGTAATCGCTCCCCGGCACTGCGGTTCCCGATACGCTGATTGGCACGGTGAGCGAGCCAATGCCATGGCTGCGCGTGAAGGTGAAAGTGCCGGGAATCGGGCCGCGCCATGAGGCAGGCATCGAAGCGGCGACGGTGACAACCGGCATCGGCGCTGGAAGCACCGTGATGGACAGCGGCGCGCTCTCGACTTGGTAGGCCCAATCGCCATACGAGGCGCGGGCAAGGGTGGTCATGGCTCCCGGTGTCAGGTTGGTGGCGACGGCCTGCCACGGGAAGCTGGTGGTGGAAGCCAGCTGGTTGCCGTTGCCAATGAAATCAATGCGATCCACCGCCCATTCCTGCGAAGACACGGATGCGGCAAACAAGGTTTCCAACGGCGAAACCGAGGCACCCGCGGCGGGCGATGCGAGTGCCAACGCGGGTGGCGTGACGGCCTGCTGATAGAGCGACTCGACATCGGCGGATGTTAGGGTGGATGTCCAGACGCGGACGTCATCCAGCCAGCCGCGGAAGTGGCGCGAGGAATCGCCAGAATCCCAGCCGAGGTAGAGCGGGCTGGAAAATGAGTTGCTGGAATGCGTGGCGCTGAAGCTGGCCGTTTGGAAGCCGGCGGGAGTGCGCAGGTGGATGGTGGCGGTGTTCGGGGTGATGGATAGCGAGACAAGGCACCAGGTGCCGTCGGGAGGAACCAAGCCGGAGTTCCAAACGGAGTTGCCCCAATTGTAGGCGAGTTGATTGCCGGAGCCGAACTGCAAGCCACGTCCCGAAGTTGAACTGCTGCGGGAGAAAACGATGCCGGCATTCGAGTTCTGCGTGCCGTTGCGGCGCACCCAGGCGGTGAAGGTGAGGGTATTGGTGTTGTAGTTCGGCGCGGGAACGAGCGTGCGGTCGTCACTACCATCGTAGTAGGCGCCGCGCAAGCTGCCCGGGGCGGCTCCGGTTTGTCCGGCGAGCGCGCCGTTTTCATGGCCGCCGTCGTGGCTGGCGCGGACGACATTGGCGGCGGTCGCACCGGAGCTTTCGTCGAGCGTCCAGCGGTCTGCAAGCACAAGCGATTCCGAGCGCGGGCGGAGCATGACAAAACCGACGGCCTGCATGCCCGAGCTGTCCTGGATGCGGTAGCGGAACCAATCGGTTCCGGATTTCAGCGTGGAAGGCGGCGTGTAAAGGATCTCGTCGCGTCCGCCCGGGCCGGTGCCGGTCGATCGAGTGAGTGTGCCGCCGAGGGCGGTGGTGGTGTCGAAGGAATGCAGCGAGAGCGCGTTACCGTTCGCATCGGAGTCATTGTAGAGCGGATCGACGCGCAAGGGAGTGTTGCGGTAGAAGATGGCGCGGACTTGGTTCGCGCGGGGCGGCAGTGGCAGGGCGAAAGATCCGAGGTTGGCAAGGCCGGTCCGTGAGTTGCGGTGGCTGATGATCTTGGCCAGCTCGGAACTGGAAAAGCGCGAGAGCGCGTTGTTGGACATGATGGTGCTTCCTTCCGGATTGCCGCCGCCTTCGTAATGGCTCGATCCCCAGTTGTGCCCGACCTCGTGCCGCCAAACGCCCGTGAAGTTCCCCCAGGCGTCCGAGTCGTTGGACGAGTAGCGGTTCGACGTGCCAATCGCACCGACCCATGCGAGTCCGCCGTTGGCCGCAGAGTGAATGACGGCCGCGACCTGGTGGGTGGTGCCCATCGGCGAGCCCGCGTTCCATAGGGGTTTCACGCGGGTGAGCAGCAGTCCTGTGTCGCCGCCATCGGTGGCGTAGGGATCCTGGGTGGCGTTGGCACGGATGACGATCTTGCCAATCCGATGAGTGATCGACGCGTCCCGAAGATAGATGATATTGGTGGATAACACCGAAAACTCGGATTTCGCGACGGCGAGATCCGGAGTGCCGCCGCATGCGGTGTAGTGGTTGTTTGTGAGATCCAGGCCCAACTCGGCGGCGAAGACACTGGAGCCCGCCCCGCCGGAGGGCACTTCCGATGTCGGCCATTGCGGGGTGAAGGGCGAACTGCCCGCGCTGGCTGTTCCGCCCGTGCTGGTCCAAGTGCTGCCGTCCTCGAAGCTGATTGACGACCACAAGGTGTCGTCGGCACGTAGCAAGCCGCAGGCAATGGCGCCCGGGTAGCCCTGGACCCTGCCGATGTAGGTGCGCGACGGTTCGGGCGTGTGCGTCACGTAGGAACCGTCAGCCTGCTGGACGAGCACCCCGAAGTTGGCGCTGCGGATGGAATTCTGTTGGAAATCCACAGTCACCGACTGCGACGAGGTGCTGATCGTCCGGGTGAACGATGCGGGCGGAGCCTGTGCGGCAAGGCGGGTCTGGGCGGCGAGCAGCAGCATCACCGCGAGGAGACGGGCGAAGGGGGTGATGGTCATGGTGGTGGGTTTTCCGGAGAGTTTCCGCATGTCGGGCAGCGGCAGCCTTTATCGTGATCGGTTCCTTGGTAAGAAAGGCTCACCATGATGGCACCGCCGGGCGTGTTTTTCGCCCGGACTTCACAGTGGCGGGGAGGGGTTTCAGAGGCATAGGTGAAACCATCGGCATCGGCTTTCATTCCGGCGGCCTTGAGTTGATCCGTGATGTCATGCAAGGCACCGGCTTGGTGCTTGCGGAATGCGAAGCGCAGCGTGCCTTCGACGAAGCCGTCGGAACGCAAAGAGGCATCTTCCGCGCGTGCGGAGACGGCATTCGCGGGCCGCGGCATCCATGCGGGGACATGGGTGAAATCTTCGGATTCGTAATCGGGTGGCGGGGCCGCGGTGGATGATTTGTTCACCTGCACTGGCTGGGGCTCGGGCGCGGGCGGCGGCGACTCGGAAATCGGTTCGCCGGTCGTGGCAAATTCAGCTCTCGAATCAAGGCTTGGTGATTTCTCCACTTGCCGATCGTTCCGGGGCAATGCCGGATTGCCGACTCCTTGACGATTCCAAAGGAGCAGTATCAAGCTTGCGACGAGACATCCTGCGGCCAGGACGCGTAACGGTCGCTTGCGTTGATCGGGACGTGTCCGGGTCATGGGCGGCGGCGGCGCAGGAGCAAGAGAACGGCAAGTCCGCCGAGCAACGCCGCGCGTGGTTCCGGAATCACCACGACCTGCAGGCTGCCATTCTGAAAATACGCCGAGCGGCCGGTGCCAACGGTGACGGCATTGGCGCTGCCAAAGTTGGCGATATCTGACGATGAGAAGGTCTGAGTCGTGGAGATCAGGGTGTAGGGCGAGTTGAGGTCGAGCGCGTCCCAGTCGAGGCCGAGCAGGTTGCCGATGCCAAAGCCGGAGCCGAAGGTGATGGTGCCGGTGACGCTGAGGGGATCGATCAGGTCGGACACCGTGAAGAGAGAGCTTCCGTTCATCGCGAGATCGCCACCGAGCGTGCCGGTCCCGCCGACGGTGGCGCTGGCATCCACCGTGACATCCGAGTTCGACAGCGCACCCGTGATGAGCAGGGTGCCGGCGGAAACGAGGGTGGCACCAGTGTAGGTGTTGGTGCCGGAAAGGGTGAGGATGCCGCCGCCTTGTTTGGTAAGGCCGCCCGCACCGCTGATGCCGGTGGCAAGGGCTGCGCCGGAGCCAACGGTGACGGCACCGGAAAGGGTGGCATCGTGCCCGTTGGTGTCAATCACTCCGCCACCTGCGCCGAGCGCGAACTGCACTTGGTTGGTGAGGGTAGAGACATTCGCCGATAGCTTCAGCGTGCCGCCGCCGCTCAGGGTTACCCGGCCATAACCCGTGGTGGGTGTGGTGGTTTGCTCGAAGCCGGTCGCCGTGGTCATGGTGCCCGTGCCACTGATGTTCAAAAGGCCCCTGCCGGAATTGCTCGCCGCGCCGTTGAGCAGGATCGGATTGGTCCCTGTCGAGGCAAAGCTGGCACCGGCCTGCACGTTCATGGTCGCTGAGTAGCCGCCGATGCCACTGAGACTCATGTCTCCCGACTGCGTCCAGCTTGCGCCATTGTTCACATTCAGTACTCCCACCCGACCGATCGAGAGAGTGCCGGAGTTGGCAACCGTGCCGTTCACATTGAGAGTCTGGTTG
>JBIPND010000748.1:0-5694 GCA_044374015.1 Luteolibacter sp.
CTCCACGGCATCGGCGGTCTTGCCCTCCGTCAGGGCGACTGGAAATACATCCCCGCCACCGAGGTCTCAGGTGGCATGGGCAGCGGCGCGAACGCAGCCGATCCGCGCTTCGCCGCCGCTAACATCCCCGAGCCGCTGCTTTTCGATCTCGCCACCGACCCGAACGAAAAGAACAACATCATCGCCAAGCATCCGGAGAAGGCTGCGGAGCTTGCTGCACGCTTGCAAAGCATCGTCGCCAACCCATCCCGATGAAACCAGTTCTCATTTTTTAGTCACGATCTAAACGGTGTCCAACATTGAACCACCCCTCCTGGCATAAGCTTGCCGGGTATCAGGAGGAAGCTGGCGGAGCTCTGATCTACGGGCTCAAAATCACTTTCCTGATTTTTCGTGGCGCAAAATATCGCGCTCTCCCCGCATTTAATCCTTGATCAGATGGTTGTTAGTTTAGAGCTAATTATACATAACACGCTTGCCTCTAGGCTAATTCTTATTGTTGAACTTTTCAAACCCCTTGGCCAGTTTTTGGAACTTTCCCAATCTCGTCGGAGCTGCGCAGTATTCCCTGACGAGCTTTGGTTGGAAGCTGGAATCCGCCGTTGCCTGAGCCTTTTTCAAAGCGGGCGGATTTTCTTCACGATCTCGCGAATCACTACGACGCCGAGCTCCACCGGACCTTCTTAGAAAGCCTCAAGAGCAAGCGGCGGCTGGCCCTGCTCGGTAAGCAACTGTCCCGAAATTATGGTGAACGAAGCTATTGACCTGCTCAGGCAGAACGCCTCGCGAAGGAGCGTAACGGAATTAGCCGATCAATCCGCCAAGCCGAATGAAAAAAATCGGGAAAATTTTTAGGGATAGCTTAAATTGTTAGTTATTAGATCTTTATGAAATAAGGCAGGCGCTGCAGCGGCACCTCGATCTTCACTTTCCCGCCGCCTTGGTGGATGATGCCGTTCTCCGCCTTCCACTCGCCCTTCGGCAGGACCACGCTGCGGGAGCGTGCGCCCTTCTCAACCACTGGTGCGACGATGATGTCGTTGCCGAGCACGAATTGATCCTTGATCGATTCGTAGCCGCCATCAGGAAAGGCCAAGGCCATGGGTTTGACGATAGGCTCGCCGGTTTTGGAGGCTTCCTTGGCGAGTTCGACAATTTTGGGGCCCATCTGTTTGTGAAGCTTGGCCATTTCCAGGCAGATCTGGTTGTTTTTCTCGGAAAGGATGCGCCACGGAGCCACAGAGAACTGCATCATCGGCATCAGCGCGTGCACTTGGGCGGAGCGGACGACCAATTCCTCATCGATCTTGGCGGTGCCGAGAAATGACTGGTATTCTCCGCCGCCGATCATGTCCGGGCAGGTGTAGGCATAGCCCATGACGCTCTGCGACATCAGGTCGGGGATGAGTTTGGCGAGGTCCGCCCACTCGTGGGTCTTGTCACGCAGACGTTGGGCGATCGGTAGGCCAGCCATTTTCCATGAAGCACGGTATTCGTTGAGTGGGTAACGCAGGCCGACCTCGGCAAATAAGGTAGTGTGGTCGTTCGGCATGAGGTTGGGTTTGAACGATGCAAGACCGCCGGTGTAGAACTCGGCGTCTCCGGCATCGAACTTGAAACCATCGACGCCATATTCGTTGACGAGGTAGTCGAGCCGATCCTGGAACCACTTCATGGTTTTCGGGTTGCTCAAATCCAGACAGGCACTGGCACCGTTCCACCAACGGATGATGGCTGCCTTGTTGTTGGTGTTTGCCCAGAGAATGTCCTGGGTTTTCTGTGGATCTAGCAGCAGCATGCCTTCCTTGGCGAGGTAGCGGAAGTCCACAGAATCTGCGCTGACGAAGGGGCAGATCCAGAGCATGACTTTGAAGCCCATTTTATGAAGCTCATCCATCATGGCCTTTGGATTTTTGAAACGGCGCGGGGAAAACTCTAGCGTGCCATAGTCTTCCTGCCAGTTGTCATCGATCATGAGGACTCCGGGTGGGTAGCCCTTGGCAACGATGGCCCGTGCGTATTCGAGGATGTCCTTTTCGTTCTGATCATACATCAACTCGATCCAGGTGTTGTATTGGGGATGGGTGAAAAGAAGCTCGTCAGGAATCTTGCCGTTCGACGGGAAAAACTTACTGGAAACGAATTGATAGGCGTCGCGGAGGTTGGAGCCTTCCTTGCCAGAGAGAATATTGCCGGAACGGGTGCTGACTTCAATGACACCCTTGTTGAACTTGTAGTGAATGGGCTGCTCGCTCCAGATATAGCGGCCCTTGTTGGAAAGAAGAAGCGGCTGGGCCTGATTGCCCTTGTTGTCGCCGTGAAGATCGTGATCCGCCACGCTGGTCGTATCGTAGGGTGTTTCGTAGCCTATGGAGCTGAGGCCACCCCACCAGTATTCGCCGGGAAGCATCTCGAGCTTCAGGGTTTCCGCGTCAATCGGGGCGACCGATGCGACGAGGGCCATGCAAGCGGCTGAGAGGGATTTTTGCAAGGATCTGAATTTGCTGTTAGAGCGCTTGGGGTGTTTCATTAGTTTGAAAATACGTGTTTGGAAATCTGGGTGCGCTTGAAATTGATCCGGGTGCGGCCAAGGCAATTGCTGTTTCCACCAGTACCTTTTCGTTGCCACCGGTATTCTGCGGCATCAGGTTAAAATCGTTCATGGCAGGCTGGGTTTTTCACAGATCCCGGAGGGTGATATCCTCTGGATTACCTTGTTATATCCTTGCCTTATTCAGCCCTTGTCAACTGGGTTTTAGTTAGAAAAAAGGAGCCCTTTGCGTCTCGTGGCAGGTTGAAGCGCAACGTGGTGGCGTCCTTGTATTCGGATTTTATCTCGAACACAATGCAATGCTCGTGCCATGCCTTCGTCAACGGGAGTTCCGCTTCCTTGGAAACGCCGCGCCAGCCGTCGGCCAACTCAAACTCGACGGTCTGCCCGGGTGTGCCACGTACGCGGAAGGTGAAACGGTAGCGTCCGCGGCCGAGTTTAATGCCACTGCCAAAATCATATTTAAGGCTGGAGCGCTTGTCAAAGTCACCGGTCACACAGATGATGCGGTGCCCCCCCTCTGCGAGAATCTGTTTCTCCACCTTCTTGCCCCCTTCGTTGAGCGACCAGTAGCGCCATGGGTTGATGAGTTCCACCTTCGGATCGGAGGTCCAAGGCATCACTGGTTTCACCTGAGGCATGGGAGGAGCTGCTATAGACCTCAGTCTTTCAGGGACTTTGTAGTGCAGGCTGTGATCAAACGCTGGGCTGTCGAATTTCGGGTTGTCCAAAGCTGCTTGTTTCAATGCCTCGCCGATTCCAATGAAGCCCAGCGGATGCCAACCTCCGCGAAAGTAGTTCGCCGTGGCAAACCGTGCGCTTGGCAGCATGCCGCCCTGGCGGTCGAGGATGGCGATGGCGATGATGTATTGGCCCTTTTTTAAATTGTCCGGCAGCGCGGCCTGTCCTGCCTCGCGATGCTGCACGGCGGGGCTGCGGTAGGCGAAGGCCTCGCTGTCCCAGTTCTCGCCGGGAAGCCATTTGCGGATATCCACACCGCTGAGCGGTGCCGACCAGACCAACTCCGAGGTGGCCGGATCCATCAAGCCGACCGCCACTGGCCAGTCGAGGTAAAACGGAGCGCTACCGGAGTTTCGCACGGCCAGTTTCACCGGAAGTTCCGATCCGGGCTGCGCGACCGACGGATAGGATACCGAGTCGAGCACGAAACGATAACCGAAGGCTTTCTGTATCTCACCCGCGCCCGCCAACACTTCGTTGTTCGATGGATCGTAGCCACTGATCCAGCCGAGGTAGCTCGCGTGGTAGCGGCGGATCTTGTCGATCATGAAACGGCGGTAGGCCGGCACCATCATCGTCTCATCGGGCTTACGACCAAATGTCTCCTCTGGTTTGGCATCCTCGCGCTGGATCTGCCAGTTGTATTCCACCTCTCCTTCGATGGGTGCACGTTTCCAGATGTCCCGATACACATTCGTGGCCTGCCATGGAAGCTGGTCTGCGGGACCGTTAGCCGGTTCGCGGCTGATGTTGGCAAAGGTGTCGTAATAAATGCCGAATCCCGCGTCCATGAACTCAGGGTCATTGTGCCGAACGAGCACGGGCTTGTGCTTGAACGCTTTCCGGAATTCCTCTGTTAATAATCGACGCTGTGAGGCCGTCGGTGCTGGATTGTGATGCTCACCCCAGTGCCCGATGAGGCCCATTTGCACCGCAAAGATCCGTGGGTCCTCGTCCCATGCCTGTCCCATCTTTGCCGCCAGCGCCCTGAGTCTGTGTTGAAAAGCCGGGCTGTCATAATCGAATGCATGCAAGTCGGCAGGCCAATGCTGCTTCGGCTGTTTTTTTTCACCCACCACCCCATCCCAGTCCAGGTACACCCGCGGCACGAGCTTGATGTTGAGATCCTCGAAACGCTTGCCCTCGATGTGGGTGATCTTGTTGGTGTGGGCGATGATTCGATCCACGGAGTCATCTGCCGCGACCTCGATTTCGCTCCACTTGATATATTCTCTCTCCAACAATCCATAGCCATTCTTCTTATATTCGCGGAAACCTTTGAGTGGGTTATTAATTGCCCCTTGGAACTCCGCCGGAGAGACCGTGACCCAGCCGTCCTGAACCGATATTGCATCAGCTAAAACCTGATTCAACGGCAAGATAACGCAAAAGAACAGAGCAAGGAGAGAAGTTCGGCTGGCTTTCATAATGGATGAGTTCGATCGTTAGCAAGTCGGGACGGACGCAAGCAGCAAGCGCAAGCCTGCGCAAACTTTATCTGTAAATTTGTTCTAAACCCTAAACCCACAGTCTGGTTGCCACTTCAAAAAAACGCCCTAAACCCAATCCAACCTTCACAAGATGTGGATCAACTTTCGAGGGCACAGCAAGCCGCACATTACCGCCGACAAGAGGCGGCTCGCCGTTGAAACGGGAAGCGGAATCCGCAATGTAAATTGGAATATCCGCAATGCGCGTAATGGAAATCACGCTTATGGTTTGAAAGGTCACATGTGCTGGGACAATTCCGACGGTCAGGTTTCGGCTGAAGTTCAGGTGACGCTAAAACAATTACCTCCACGCCCAAAAAAATTTCATAAAATCAAAACACAAAAACCTAGTATGAAAGCACAACGCAGAAAAAACCAAATTACGATTCACTCAAACTATATGTCGCTCGTCCCCAGCCTAGCAATCTTTGCCGCTATATCCCTCTCGGATGCCCGCGCGGCGGATGGCACATGGACCCAAACCACCTCAGGCAACCTCTGGAGTGTGACCACGAACTGGTTCGACAGTACGATCGCCGATGGCAGCGGTTCCACGGCCAACTTCAACACGCTCGATCTCTCCTCGGACAACACCGTCAGACTCGATTCCGACCGCACCCTGACCAACTTGATCTTCGGCGATACCAACACCGCTACAGCCAGTGGATGGCTTCTGGACAACAATGACACTTCCAGCAACAAACTCATTCTCGCTGGCACCACCCCCACCGTCACGGTCAATGCCCTGGGTACGGGAAAAACCGCCAGGATCTCCGCCGTCATCGAAGGCACCGAAGGCCTGACCAAGGCGGGGGCTGGTACGCTCAATCTCTCTGGCACCAACATCTACACGGGCACCACCAGCATTAACGCGGGCATCCTCTCCATCACCAGCAACGACGCCCTTGGCGC
>JBIPND010000228.1:0-5692 GCA_044374015.1 Luteolibacter sp.
CGTTGCCCGCCACCGGTGAAGTTCCATGGATTGAACAAATCAAAGTTGGACTGCTCGAGGGTGACGAAACCCACGATGCTGTCGATCGAGCTGAATCCAACCCCAACGCCGACGGAGCCGGTGGCCTTTTCCTCGACCAGCACATTCACGTCGCGGTAGCCGGAGCCGCCCGGGGAGCCGGTGACTTGCACGTCGCTGAAGTATTGGAGGTTGTCGAGGCGGGATTTGGTGGTGTCGAGTTCCACCGAGTTGAATTGGTCGCCGGGTTTGAGCGGGATTTCGCGGCGGATGACCTTGTCCCTGGTTTTGGTGTTGCCCTCGATGTTAACGCGGCCGACCCGGAAGCGGGAGCCTTCGGTGATGCGATAGGTGATGCTGACGCGGTTCGGTCCGGCATCGCGGATGTCCGGAGTGACCAGGGCATCGGCGTAGCCGCGCGAGCCGTAGTAACTGCGGATCATGGTGATGTCCGCGCGCATTTTTTTGGATGAATAGGCGTCGTTGCCATTGAGGGTGAGCGCCGGATAGAGTTCCTCGGGTTTGAACACCGTCATTTTTCCGAAACCGACCCCTTCGACGGTGTATTTTTCGCCTTCGTTGATCGGGATCACGAGGTCCACGCGGCCGTCGCCGACGGGATCACGGCGCATGCCAGGGCTGCTGGCGCGCAGGTAACCCTTGCTGCGGTAGTAGTCGAGAATGGCGTCGAGGTCGGTGTCGAGTTCGTCGGACTCAAAACGTCCCGATTTGGTGAGCCACGAGAACCAGCCTTTTTCCTTCACCTTCATTTCCTTGCGGAGCTCGGGATCGGTGAAAGCGGTGTTGCCCTCGAACCGGATTTTGCGAATCTCGTTCTTCGGACCCTCGTCGATGACGAAAATCAAGTCGGACAATCCAGGTTGGCCGGTCGCCTGGGTGCGGTGGGTGACGGTCACGTCGGGATAGCCGTATCCCTGATAGTATTTTTCGATGTTGCGGCGGGCTTCGAGGATCTGCTCATCGCTGAGCGCGCCGCCGGCTTTCATCTTGGATTCTTTGGCGAGTTTCTGATCGGAGAAAATCGTATTGCCCACAAATCCGACACCGCCGAGGCCCGGACGGGTGGTCACTTCCGCGATCAATTTCACGCTGCCGCCAACCGGCTCCGCGAGGAAACGCACGTCATCCACCAACCCGGATTCGTAGAGCGCCTTGATGTCCTGGTCCAAACTCTCCGCGCGGTAGGCGGAACCAGCCTTGGATGCCATCAGGTTGCGCAAGCGCGCTTCGTCCACGGTTTTCGCGCCGTTGTAACGAATGGCGACTTCCGAAATGTTTTTCCCCTCAAAATCCTGCGCGTGCAGGGTGCCGGCCAGGGAAATGACCGCGAGCGAGGTGAGAGCGGCGAATTGCCCCACGCCGCGCGGCATGAGTGAGGAGGGATTGATTGGGAGTCGCATGCAATTGAATAGGATGCGTTATCAAGCCCGCCCAGCCCCGGTTTCGTCAAGGTCAATAGCAGCCATTTGCTTAACTTTTCCTTATAATTTCGGGGCTCTGCCGAAATCCTTGCCCCCCGCCCCATCCTCCATTACATCCCTCGCGTGCTCACGATTCACAAGCTTACCAAAACTCTCGGCGGTCGCACGCTCCTCCGCGAAGCCGAAATGTCCATCAACTGGGGCGAGCGCGTCGCCCTCGTCGGCCCGAATGGCGCCGGGAAATCCACGCTGTTCCGCATGATCCTCGACGAGGATTCACCCGATGAAGGGAAAATCGAGCGCGACGAATACGCCATCACCGGCTACCTGCCGCAGGAAGCCGGCGAACCGACCAATGAAACGATCATCGAAATCGCCATGGGCGTGACCCCGGAAATGATCGGGCTGCTGCGCACCATTCGCGAACACGAAAAAACCGGCGACCTCTCGCACCCGGATTTCGCGCACGCGCAGGACCAGTTCACCGCACTCAATGGCTACCAGTTGGAGCCGAAGGCGAAAAAAATCCTCCACGGCCTCGGCTTCAAGTCCGCCGATTTCAACAAACCCGCGTGCGAGTATTCCGGCGGCTGGGTGATGCGCGCCCACCTCGCGCGGCTGCTGGTGATGGAACCCGACCTGCTGATGCTCGACGAGCCGACCAACCACCTCGACCTGCTCTCGCTGCTCTGGCTTCAGCGCTATCTGTTAAATTACTCCGGCGCGATCCTGATGATTTCCCATGACCGGGACTTCATGGATTCGATCATCGAGACCGTCGTCGAGATCGATCCCGACGCCGCCGCACTCAATTCCTACACCGGCAACTACTCCGCCTACCTCGACCAGCGGGAAAAACGCTACGAGCAAAACGTCCAAGCCTACCGCAACCAACAGAAGGAAATCGAGCACGTCCAGGAATTCATCGACCGCTTCCGCCAGGTCGGCTCCAAAGCCGCGCAAGTCCAGTCGCGGATCAAGACCCTCGAAAAACTGGTGCGCATCGAAAAACCGCGCACGCCGCGCAAGCCGTTCAAGTTCAATTTCCCCCAGCCTCCGCGCTCCAACCAGAAAGTCATCGAGCTGGAAAAAGTCAGCCAGGCCTACGGCGACAAGGTGATTTACAAGGACCTCGACCTCACCATCGAGCGCAACGACCGCATCGTCCTGGTCGGCCCCAACGGTGCGGGCAAGTCCACGCTCATCAAAATCCTCGCCGGCATCATCCCGATCAACGGCGGCAAGCGCGAGCCCGGCTACGCCACCAAAATCGGCTACTACTCGCAGCACCGCGCCGAGTCGCTCAATGAAAACAACACCGTGCTCGAGGAAGTCATGGGAGCCTGCACCACCCTCCGTGAGGAAGAAGCCCGCTCCATCCTCGGCTCCTTCCTGTTCCGCCGCACCGACGTCGAAAAACGCTGCGGGGTCCTCTCCGGCGGCGAGAAATCCCGCCTCAACCTCGTCAAGTTCCTCGTCGATCCGCCGAACCTGCTGCTCATGGACGAGCCCACCACCCACCTCGACATCCTCTCGATCGACTCGCTGGTTTCCGCTTTGAAAAACTACGAAGGCACGCTGGTGTTCATTTCCCACGACGTGCACTTCATCCGCACCCTCGCGGAAACCACCCTGCACATCACCCGCAACGCGGATGACACCGCGGCCGTCGTCACCCGCTACACCGGCGGCTACGACTACTTCATCGAAAAATCCGGCCTCAACGACGACCGCAGCGCCGTCACCGCGTGAGGCCCAGCGGATGGGGCCGGAAGATGGTTTTGAAAAAATCCGGGTTCGTCGGATTCGGGGAGCCTTGATCTCTCCGTCCGTCTGAGCCCATCTTCAAGGCCAAAGGCCGGAAATACCTCAGCCTGGCACCGCCCCGATATCAATACCCCTTTCCCGCCTTCCCGGCGCAAGCTCCGGTCCCGACGGAACCTTTCATTCCAGCCCGGCACGCAGTGCCGGGTCGGGATGCCTTGGAATCCGTGCGTCCTGAAGGGACGCCTCATGCAGGAGAGACGCCACTACCCGAAGCCGCCGTCTCCAACTTCCGTCGCCGCCGATTGGATGCATCGTCCTTACCGCCGGGATCGATGCCATGGCAGCCACCCGGCACTGCGTGCCGGGCTGGATGAAAGGTCCCGTTGGGACCGAAGATTCCTCCGGGAAGGCGGGAAATGGGTATCAGGATGATGGCTGAAGGCCGGGCTCACCAATGGGTCGCCAGCCGGAAGGTTTCCAGGCGCGCGTCGATTTCTCCCATCGTGAGGCCTTCGAGTTTGCGGGTGGAAAACGCCTCACAGGTGAATGAGGCGAGGATCGAACCTTTGATGATCGCCTGGCGGAGAATCGCATCGGAGTAGGCGGGATGGCCTTGGGATGCGAGGTAGCCGGCCATGCCGCCGAGGAAGGTGTCGCCGGCGCCGGTGGGATCGGCAACCTGCTCCAGCGGGTAGGCGCTGCAGCGGAACACGCCGCCGTCTTTGGAAAACAACATCGCGCCGAATTCGCCGAGTTTCACCACCACGTGGCCGGGGCCCTTTTCGAGTAGCGCGCGGCCGGCTTTGACCAGGTTGGAGGTCTTTGCGAGTTCGCGCGCCTCGCCTTCGTTGAGCACGAACAAATCCAAATGCGGCAGCACCTCGTGCAGTCGGTCATTGGCGATGCTGATCCACAAATCCATGGTGTCGGCGATGACGAAGCGCTTCGAGTGGTCGCCGCCGTTGACTTTCAACGCACCGCACTGGGCGAGCATTTCGAGTTGGTTGTCGGGCGACATGTTGGCCAGCACCACGATTTCGGAAGTGGCCGACTCCTCGGGAACTTTGACCTGCCAGCTTTCCAACACATTCAGGCCGACCCGATGGGTGGTGCGGTCGTTCATGTTCTCGTGATACTCGCCGGACCAGGTGAAGGATTCGTTTTCCGAACGCTCGACGCCGCCGAGCGAGACCCCCTGCCCTTCCAACATGTCCAAGTGCTCCTGCGGGAAATCATGGCCGATGATCCCGATCAGATTCACCGGGCTGCTGAAAAACGACGACGCCAGCGCCGCATAAGCCGCCGAGCCACCGAGCAAATTCTGAGCCTCCGATTCGGGGGTTTTCACATGATCGATGGCGATGGTGCCGCCGATGACAATTCTTGGGGTGCGGGTCGGGATGGACATGAGGTGAGGCGGCGAAGCTGAAGGCATCGCGTCGTTCTGAAAAGGGCAAATTCGCGGCGGGGGGCTTTGGAGGGTTTGCCCGAAACCATTGCCGAAACGGTTCCGGCCGGGATCTTCGCCGCGCGGTCCGGAGTTCAAGCTTTAGCTTGCCTCTTCAGAGCACGGTCAACCGTGGACTGCAGAGCGCGGTCGGTTAGCACGCGGTCAAGTGGTTTCGACGATGACGCTTGGCAGATCCCCGGCATGGCGCGTGGGAGCATCCTTCCGCGGTCCGGAGTTCAAGCTTTAGCTTGCCTCTTCGAGAGCACGGTCAACCGTGAACTCCGGAGCGCTTTCCGGTGGCCCATCACACGGTTTGACGGGAGCGGCTTTGCGGAGAACGTTGTCGTGAGGATTTC
Organism: Luteolibacter sp.; assembly: GCA_044374015.1. Lineage (GTDB taxonomy): Bacteria > Verrucomicrobiota > Verrucomicrobiia > Verrucomicrobiales > Akkermansiaceae > Luteolibacter. The sequence continues at coordinate 5,034 of JBIPND010000228.1, forward strand.
CGATCAGTCACCATGGACATCTCATCTCAAGAAATCACCGTCTTTCTGGTCGGGCCACGGCACGCAGAACGCAACCGCTTGGCACAAGTTTTCCGCAAAAATGGGATGCAGGTGACTGCGTCCGACGGATCGATGGCCCTTCCCCAGGAGGAAAGCGCGCCACCGTCCATCATTCTGGTTTCCGCCGAGACGCCGGGTTTCGACTTTATCGCGTTCGTCCGGCAGGTGCGGTCTCAATCCGCGACGGCCTGCACGCCGATCTTGGTGCTGGCCAACGATCCGGAGGAACCGCGTTTGATCGACGCGTTCAAGGAAGGCGCGGACGATATCGCTTTCAAACCCTTCATCGCAGAGCGGCTGGTGCCACGAATGCATGCCCACATCTGTCTCGCCGATTCGCGCCAGCAGGATCGCGGCTATGTTTCCCAAGCCCATGAGCAGCTGCGCCTCAGCGAGCGCCGCTACCGGACGCTGGCCTCCGCGACGGCCACGATTGTCTGGATCGCCACGGAAGATGGCCGGATTCTCGAACCGCTGCCGAAATGGGAAGAGTTCACCGGGCAGTCTCCCGGCGAGTATGGTGATCACGGGTGGCTCGCGGTCGTCCATCCCGACGACCAGGAACTCGTCCGCCAGTTTTGGAGGGCAACCGGAGGCGA
>JBIPND010000229.1:0-5679 GCA_044374015.1 Luteolibacter sp.
CGCTCCAGGTGCCCGCCCTGCCCGGACGATCCGTCATCATCGAACACTCCAACAATCTAACCGATTGGCAGCGCTGGGATGTCGCCGGAAACGACGGCCTGCCCCGCCCACCCGGAGCACCCTGGCTCCTCGAAGGACCAACCACAAATCCCTCCGAGTTCTTCCGCACCCTCATCCGCGAACGCTGATCGTCCTCCCCACGAATACCTGTCCTTTTGTTTGGGTTTCCGCCCCGGTGCTTGTGCCGTGGAATTCGGAGGAGTAATCGTGGCGAGTTGGCAGCAGGCTTCAGAAAGTTTGCTGACAACATCGGGAAAACAAAAACCGGCAATCATCAAATCCATGAAAAAACACCTCCTCCCCTTGCTTCTGGCAGGATTCACACTTCAATCCGCCAACGCTGCATCCTATCTAATCGACGACTTCAACTCTGACACCTCGGCGAACTATACCACATTCAAGCTCCTCGATCAGAACGCTGGCACAACCAACGTCTCTCTCGTGATTTCCGGGGGAACCGCTTCGAACACATCGTCCGGCACCACTGGGGCCGAGCAGTCGCTTCACCTCAACACCACCACCATCTCACTCGCCGTTGGCGAATCGCTCGTTGGTATTACGCCTACCGTCAGTGGGTCCGGGAACGATTTCGGGATCGTGATCGCCGCAACCCCATCCTCGAGCCTCGGCAATCCCGTGGCGGGCGACGTCCGTAATGGAACGAATTTCCTCTTCATTTCCTTCCGCTCGCCCACTCAACTCAACTCCCGGGGCTTCGCGGGATCCGAGGTGAGCCAAGCCCAAGCCTTCGGCGTCGATGCCGACTCCCTCTATATCGAGCGGACAGGCACCAACACCTTCGACTTCGGCTACTTCACCGGCCTAACCAAAACCTCCATGGTGGCGCGAACCGTCGCCGATGGATCGGTTTTCAACCGGGTGGGATTCTACTCCGATCTTCGTGCCGATGGTGCAGGCTACAATGGTTTTGACAGCCTCAACGTCATTCCAGAACCCTCCGCCGCTCTTCTGGGTGGCCTTGGCCTGATCGGCCTGCTGCGCCGCCGCCGCGCTTGAGTCCGGCTCACAAATTGATAAAAATACAGGCGGCCCCTCGCAAGAGGGCCGTCTGTTTGTTTTCATACCGCCATGCCTCCACGCCATCCCGTCCTTACAATCGTGTTTGCGGCTCTCGCCGGAGCGATCGATTTAATGGCGACTCCGGAGGTCCCCGCGCCTTACGTTCCGGACGCTCATACCCTGCACTTGTGGCATCTCGACGAACCCGGGCCACCGTTCAAGGATTCGGCGCAAGATCCCACTCCGTTGTTAGGTCTGCTTAACGGCGCGCGGGCGGACCAACCCGCGATGCCCGGTTTCGGCAGGTCGGTTTCCTTCCATCACCATGCCGGTGGCACGCCCGGCACCCCGGACCTGAAGGGGGCCATCCTTCTTGCCGCACCGAAGCTCGACCAGGGCCCCGCAGACAACGTCCCGGATTCCTTCAAAGTCGCCGGGCCGGACGGAGCCTTCACCATCGAGGCACTGGTGAAACTCGACATCATGCCCTCGGAGGCGAAGATGATCGCCCTCGGCATCGTTTCCATGGAGGGCGACGGTGCCGACCGGGTGTTTAATTTCCGGATCGAGAAAGAGGGATTTCTTTCATTCATCCCCCTTTCCCATCTGGGTGTCGTCGGCGGTGCCCTGGCCACCATCCCGATCACGGGACCCGACGCAATCAACACCAAGGACTGGTTCCATGTCGCCGCGACCTATGACGGACGTGAGGGTGCGAGCAACAATCTCAAGCTCTACTGGACACGCCTGCGGCCGGGCCTGCCCGCCGCAAACCGCATTGGCCACGGCAGCCTGGTCGGGGACCTGAAGGCCATCGGCGGGGATTTTGCGATCGGCAATGAAGCCCGTGGATTCCCCGGGAACCATGAGGCCGAACCGTTTCCCGGCAGCATCGACGAAGTTAGAATCAGCGATCTCGCGCGCGACCCCACCGATTATGCTTTCGTCCCTGCCGAATTCCGTCGTCCATCCCGCCGCGTGGTGGCGGACCAGGCCCCCGAAGACGAAGGACCTATCGATCTTCGCCTCACCGGGGTTCTGATCGACGGGAATCCCACGTCTCACTCTGACGGCGGGCGTCCCCTGGAATTCCCGTCCGGCCTTGACCGCTTGGATTTCGATTTCGAAGTCCTTCCTGAATCCATTGGCATGCCCGCCCGGATCCGCCGCCAGCTCACGGGACTCGACGAGCGTTGGCACGAAAGCAGTCAGGGAATGTTCCTGCTGGCAGAGATCCTCGACGGCGCGGGCAACATCCTCGCCAGAGCCGAGTTTCCAGCCAGCGGCTTCAGTGCCGGTTGGGAAACCAGCCTGGACGATTCGAAGTTCACGCCCCGCCGCGAAGCGGTGTTCGTGCCCGCCGGAGCGAAGTCGATCCGTCTCACGCTCTCGTCCGGTGCACCGGACACCACCGGCCTCATGGCCATTGACGATGTGGACATCCTCGCGCCCGGCCCCAGCGGCGGACTTTCCTCCATCTGGTTCAACTCCGCCTTCGACCAAGGCGAAAACATGGGCGCCGCGGGTGGACGCCCGGCCGGTTGGAAACGAAGCGGTGGCAATCCTGCGATCGCCCGCCTCACCATCGAAACAAAAAACCCCGCGCTGGCACTCGTCGATGCCGATCCTTCCCACGATGCGGCATGGTTCGCCAGCGCGCCGGTCCCCCAAACCCTCGCCGCCGACTCCACGGTGATCCTCCAGTGGAGCGAAGCCTACAACGTGATCGATGGAAATCTCCACCGCGCCACTTATATCAATGTCCCCTCCGGTTCCTACACCTTCCGCGCGATCGCCCCCGGCGATGACGGCAAATCGGTGGCCTCGCTCGCGGTTCCCTTCATCATCCGCCCGCCCTTCTGGCGGAGTCCCTGGTTCTGGCCGCTCATCGCGGCATCCGGGGTCGGCTTCGTCGCCTCGTTCATCTACTCCCAAGGCCGAAAGCGCGCCCGCCGCCGGCTCCGCGCCCTGCATCTCCAGAAGGCCCTCGCGGACGACCGGACCCGCATCGCACGCGACATGCACGACGATCTGGGCACCCGAATCACCCTCCTCACCATGAACTCCGCACTCATCGGCCGGGACATGGAGGAAAACCCGCAACGCGCCCGCAGACACCTTGCGAAACTCAACTCCGCCGCCAGAAACCTCGTAACCGCCATGGATGACCTCGTCTGGGCGGTCGATCCCGTCAACGACACGCTCAACCGTCTCGGCATCTTCATCGCCCGCACGGTGGAGGAAATGTTTCGCGACGCACCCATCCGCTGCCGTTTCAACATCCCTCCCGTCCTGCCCGAGCTGCCGCTCAGCTCGGATTTCCGCCACCACATCGCCCTCGCCGTCCGCGAGTGCCTGCACAACATCCTCCGCCACGCCGGCCCCTGCGAGGCGAGCCTCGTCTTGGATTGGACACCACCCGAGCTGACCATCACCATCAGCGACAACGGACGCGGGTTCGATCCCGCCACACCGGAATCCGGAAACGGCCTCTCCAACATGGTCAAGCGCCTTGAGGAAATCCATGGATCATGCACCATCACCGCCAAGCCCGGTGCCGGCACCACTGTGGTGATGCGCTGCCCGTGCCCGGCACCCGAACCTACCTCAAGTCATGGCTGAAAACCCCAGAACCATCGCCATCGTAGAGGATGATTCCGAACTCCGCAGCACACTCGCGGATCTCATCAGCACAGCCACCACCTGGACCGTGAGCCATCGCTTCCCGAACGCCGAGGCCGCGCTCGCCGTGTTGTTGGAAAGCCCCACCGATCTCGTCCTCATGGACATCCAGCTGCCCGGCATATCCGGCATTGAGTGCGTCGCGAAACTCAAAGCCAGACACCCGGAGATCAAGATACTGATGCTCACCGTCTATGACAACTCGGAACGCGTCTTCGAAGCGCTCGCCGCCGGAGCCGCCGGCTACCTCCTCAAGCGTGACGTCCCCAACCGCCTGCTGGAATCGCTCGACGAAGCGGTGAACGGCAGCAGCCCGATCTCCAGCGCGGTGGCGCGCCACATGTTCCAGCATTTCCTCGCCGAGGTCCCCGCACCACCCGGTGAGGACTGGAACCTGACGAAGCGCGAAAAACAGATCCTCGAGCTGCTCGCCGCAGGTTCGCTCTACAAGGAAATCGCCTATGAGGTCGGAATCAGCCTCCAGACCGTCCGCTTTCACATTCACAACATTTATAACAAACTGCACGTCCGCACCCGGACGGAAGCGGTCGTCAAGTATCTCGGGCACTGAGTTTCCCTTACCCGTCCTTTTGTTTGGGTTTTCACTCCGCGGATTGCCAGTGCCGCCGAACGGGTTCTGACTGTTGGGTAAGCGTCTGCTCCCAGACGATTCTTCCTCAGTCAAACAACCCAAAAAATCCATGAAACTGCGATATTTTTTGCCCGCCTTGGTCGTCCTTGCGGTTTCCGCGAACGCCGCGGATGTCACCCTCACCAGCAGCGACGGCCTCGGAGCCTCATCGTTCAATGCTGCTGGCAAGTGGAACAACTTGCTCCCCCCTTCTTCGGGCAACAATTACTTCACCGGAGAATTCATGCTGCGCACGCCCACCACAAATCCCGGCGCGCCCTTCGCCGGCGCTTCGCTCACCATCGCCCCAACCACTTTCGACCTGAACAAATCCCTGATGCTGAAGGGCCCCGGCTATACCGTGGACATCAACAACCTCACGGTGAACGGCGGCTACATCCGCCATGCGGAGGGAGACACCCAATCCTTTGTCCTCGCCGGCAACCTCGCCATCGGCATCAACGGTGCCAGATTCAACCTTCAGGGACCGGTCGATGTCGGTTCACTGGTCAGCGGTACCGGGACTATTACCATCGACGCCAGTGTCACCGATCCACGCACCCTCACCCTCTCCAACAGCTCCAACACCCACACCGGAAACATCGTCAACAACGGTCGTTTCCAGCTATCCCCAACCGGCCGCCTCAACTTTGTCATCGGAGCTGCGGGGGTGAACAACAGCATCTCCGGCCCAGGCCTCAAAACCAACCTCAACGGCTCCCTCTTCATCGATCTCTCCGGAGCCTCCTCCAATGACGGCGATTCATGGGGCCTCATCACCGCGACCAACAGATCGGTCCTTTTGAGCGGCGTCTCTAGTGCCGGAGGAGCGTGGACGCTCGACGGGAACTCCTGGACCGATCCGAGCGGAATCTATCGGTTTTCCCAATCCTCCGGAGTCCTCAGGACCATACCAACCGACGCGGATACCGACAACGACAACGATCTCTACACCAAACTCGAGGAACTGGACGCCGGAACGGACCCCGACGACGTGTTCTCCAGCCCGGACTCCGACGCCGACGGCCTCGCGGACGGCTTCGAGGTCTTCTTCTTCGGCGATTATCTAACCGAGGATCTCGCGACCATCCTACCCCGTGAAACCGGCAGCGGTGACAACGACAACGACGGCTATTCCAATGCCGCAGAGGCCGCTGCGGCCCCCTCTCCCACCAACCCGACCGATCCGGCCTTCACTCCCGTCAATACAGATGGCGATGGTCTCTTGGACAGTTGGGAACGGTTCTATTTTACCAATCTCACCGAAACCGCCAGCGGGAACCCTG
>JBIPND010000230.1:0-5678 GCA_044374015.1 Luteolibacter sp.
GGCCTCGAGGAAATAGTAGTCCGCATAGTTGAGCGGGACATCGACCTCGGAGTTCTTGGGCAGGTGCCCGACCGAGTGCAGCAGGATGAAGCCGCCGTTTTCGCCGGGTTTCGCGAGATAGGCGGGTGAGGAGAGCGAGGTGAGTTGCTGGCGGGCGAGGTTGAGGAACGCGCTGCTGGGTTCGCCTTTGACCATGCCGCTGAGTTCAATGAACGCGGAGGCCATGATCGCGCCCGCCGAGGCGTCGCGCGGGGCGGCTGGGATGTTAGGCGCGTCGAAATCCCAGTGGGGAATCTTGTCCTCGGGAAGGCGCGGGTGGTTGCGAATGAAATTCCCGATTTTGACCGCCTGCTCGAGGTAGGCGGCGTTTCCGGATTCGCGGAACATCATGGTGTAGCCGTAAAGCGCCCAAGCCTGGCCGCGCGCCCATGCGGAATCATCGGCCGCGCCCTGATGGGTTTTTTTCGCCAGCACCTCGCCGGTGGCGGGATCGTAATCGACGACATGGAAGCTGCTGGCGTCCGGCCGGAAGTGGTGTTTCAAGGTGTTGTCCGCATGCGAGAGGGAAATTTCCTTGAAGCGGGATTCGCCACTCGCGCGGGCGGCGGACATCAGGAATTCGAGGTTCATCATGTTGTCGATGATCACCGGGAATTTCCAGTTGCCGTGGTCCCACGAGCGCAGCTGCCCGACCGCGGGATTGAAGCGGGTGGACAGGGACGCCGCGCCATCCAGCAGGACCTTCTGATAGTCGGGATTTTTGGTGAGCCGGTAGCCGTGGCCGTAACTGCAACCGAGCATAAAGCCGACGTCGTGGCTACCTTGGTAGTCTTTGATCGAATACAAGCGCTGGGTGTAATCCTGGGCGGCGGCGAGCCATTGCGGATCCTTCGAGGTTTCGTAGAGATACCACAATGAACCGGCGATAAAGCCGCTGGTCCAGTCCTTGATCCTGACGGTGACCACCTTGCCGTCCACAAAGGTGCGGGGGATCTTCGGGTCGTCTTTGACGCTGGCGAGCAGATAATCGTATTGTTTGCCGGCCTGCTCGAAGGTGGCGGGAATCGAGCGCAGCAAGGCATCGTCTCCGGCGGGGGCTTGTGCCAGCAAGGGCGCGGCCACTCCGGTTAGGGCGGCGCAGAGTGAGAGCAGGCGGCGGGATTTTTCAAACGGACGGGTGGAGGTAATCATGGTTGGGGACTCAGTGGAAAATTAGAGTTAGACCCTCCCAAGAACCTTGGCTCCGGGGAGGGTATCAATTTATGGGTTAGGCCGGGGTTTTTCAAGGATTGACGACGAGCCGGGCGAATTTTTTCGGGCCGTCCGCAGGCAGGGTGAAGAGCAGATCGGCGTAGGCACCTGCTCCGGTGGCGCTGAAGGGCGAACCCGCAGTCCAATGGCTGCCGGTGCCCAAGCCATTGACGGCGAGCGAGCCGTTGTAGGTGTTAGGAAGTCCGGGCTCGCTGACCGCGAATGCCAGCGAGGTGGAATAGCCCACGACTGCAAGAAGCAGCATGCCAAAAGAGTTGGACTGCGAAGTTGGGGAGAAGCGATTGGATCTGGATTTTTTCATGGGATGGTGGGGAGTTCGTGGGGGTTTCCGGAGGAAAGGGGTTGGAGCAGACACCAGCGGCGCAGACGGGTTTTCCCGCGCAGGGGTTTACTTTGACCCACCCTGAATCAAAAACCGGCCTTGGGTAGTCGGATGAAGTGACGACACGGGGGCCCGATGACGACGGCGGGAGATCGCGGCGTTTCCGAGCCTCATGCGAGGCTTCTGACCTCTTGGCGCAAGGCAAGGTTGTTGGTGGAGTGATAGGCTTTCTGGAAGTCGAACTGACTTTGCAGCCGAATGAGCAAATCGCCGGGAACGCCGAAGCAGTATTGAAAACGCCTCAAAAGCTAATTTCCGATTTCCCGCGAAATCTTTTTCAAATCCCACACGCTCATATCGCGCCTTGCCGGCCGGTGGCGGTGGATCTAGTTTCGGCAAATGGCTGCGTGGCGCAAAGGGTTTCACACCGCGATGGTGGCGGCGATCGGCTGGGGGGCGACCTTCGTGACCGGAGCGGCGGCGGAGGAGGAACCCCCGGGGTGGCATTACCAGGCATGGCAGACGGACGACGGGCTGCCGGATAACAACGTCACCGGTGTGGCGCAAACGGCGGACGGCTTTCTGTGGGTGGCGACGCTGGGCGGACTGATGCGCTTCGACGGCATCCAGTTCGACGAGTTTCCCCTCACCCATTTGCCCAAGGTGCCGAACCGGAACGTGCGGACGATCTATTTGGATCGGCAAAAGCAAATGTGGTTGACCTTGGACCGGGGGGTGATCGTGCGGGTGAGCGAGGCGGGCATCCGGGTATTCGGGCGGGATGACGGGGCGCTGGATGGCCCGGTAGCGACGGTGGCCGAGGATCGCGACGGTGGGGTGTATTTTGCCGCCGCAACCGAGGTGGTCCGGATCGTGGGGGATCAGGTGGAGCGGATCGGCACGGCGGACGGGCTGCCGACGGCTGGCAGTTCCTGGCTGGCGACGGATGAAAGGGGCGATCTGTGGTTCGCCCGCGGAACCCATGTGGGAGTCTTCCGCGAAGGTCGGTGGGAGGTCCGGCTGACGGTGGATTCCAACGGCGCGCGGTTGGCGGCGGCGCGCGGCGGCGGGATGTGGATTTGCACCGCCACCCAGTTGTTGAAATTCAGCGGCGAAGGCGAGCCGGAAGTGGTCGCGCAACTGCCCGGGCGAACGGCGGTGCGCGTGATGCTGGAAGATCGCAGCGGCGCGCTGTGGCTCGGCACGGCCGCCGACGGGTTGCTGCGGTTGCAAGGAAACGAGCTGGAGCGGATCAAAGTCGGGCATCCGGAAATTTCGTCGCTCACGGAAGATCGTGAGGGAAACCTGTGGGTCGGCACCTCCGGCAGCGGTCTCAATTTGCTGCATCGCCAGACGATGGGGCTGATCACCGCCAATCACGGGCTGCCGTTCCGCGCGGTGCGCTCGGTTTGCCAGGATACGCAGGGCTGGATCTGGACGGCCTTGCAAAATGGCGGGCTCGGCCGTGGGCGCGACTATCAATGGCAGACCGTTGGCGCAGCGGACGGCTGGCCTGGCGGTGAGGCGACCTGCGTCGCCCCAACCTTGGACGGCGGGGTGTGGATCGGCACCCGGGACCGCGGCCTGCAGCGTTTGCGCGCGGGCAAGTGCGAGCAATGGGGCACGGATGAAGGTCTGGAAGCGCTGGCTGTCAACTCACTGTTGCAGGCGAAAAACGGCGATTTGTGGCTCGCCACCACCACGCCTAACCGGATGTGGCGGTTCCGCGACGGGAAATTCCAGAAAATGCGCTTGCCCCGGAGTCCACGGTCGATCCGCGCGCTGACCGAGGGCCCCGGCGGCACCATCTGGGCGGGCAGCTCCGATGGCCAGGTCCTGCGGGTGGAAGGCGACGCGATGGTCAGCGAAACCGGCGCCCAGTCGAAGGATGGGAAAAGTTGGTTTTCGGTGCGCTGCCTTCATGCCACCGCGGACGGCAGTCTGTGGATCGGCTATGCCGGCGGTGGCATGGGCCGCTGGCGGGACGGGCGCTACGCACGAATCACTTCGGCCGAGGGATTGTACGACGATTACGTGTCGCAAATCCATACCGACGGCCAGGGCGGTCTTTGGATCACGGGCAACCATGGCCTGTTCAAGGTGCGCGAGGCGGATTTGGCCGAGGTGGCGGAGGGCCGCAGCGGCTACCTTCGGTCCATCGCCTATGGGCGCAGCCACGGATTGGCCAACCTCCAGCCGTATTGCGAAACCAGCCCCACCACCTGGCTGGGCAACGATGGCCGGCTTTGGTTTTCCACCCGCAATGGCTTGCTGATGCTGGAGCCCGGCAAGGTCCACGACAATACCGTGGCGCCCGCGGTGTTGCTCAAGGAGGTGAAAGCCGATGATCGGACGGTGGCGCTTTACGACCCGAATCTGCCGTCCAACAAGCAGACCGGCCGGGTCGCCGGCCTGCGCTCGCCGGCTCCGGCGCTGCGCCTGGAACCGGGACACAGCAAGCTGCGCTTCGAATTCACCGCCCTGAGCTTCACCGCGCCTAACCATGTGTTTTTCCGCTACAAGCTGGACAACTTCGACAAGCAGTGGATCGAGGCGGGCACCGAGCGCAGCGCGATCTATCCGCAACTGCCCGCCGGAGACTACGAATTCCGCGTCATCGCCTGCAACGATGCGGGGGTCTGGAATGAAACCGGCGCGGCCGTCTCGCTCACGGTGCCGCCGTTTTTCTATCAAACCTGGTGGTTCCGCGGGATGACGCTGGGACTTTTCACCGCCGCGGTCATCGGGATCGTGCGCTATGCCACGTTCCGGCGTCTGCGCGAGCGGATGCGGCAGCTCAAGCAGCAGGCGGCCCTCCACCACGAGCGCGCCCGCATCGCGCGCGACATGCACGATGAAGTCGGCTCCAAGCTGACCCGCCTGTCGCTGCTCAGCGAAATGGCGGGCGATCACCCGGAACTCTCCCGGGAAGCGGGCGACGATGTGCGGGAAATTTCCGAAACCGCGCGCGAGGCGATTCTCGCCTTCGACGAAATCGTGTGGGCCGTCAACCCGCGCAACGACACCCTCAGCGATCTCACCGCCTACCTGTGCCGCCACGCCGAGGATTTTTTCGACGGCACCGCCACCCAGTGCGTGTTCGACCTGCCGCAAACCATCCCGCCGGTGATGCTCGCCACCGAGGTCCGCCACCAGGTGTTCCTCGCCGCCAAGGAGGCGCTCACCAACGTCCTCAAATACGCCCAAGCCCGCCAGGTCTGCCTGCGGCTGATCCTCCATCCCGGGGCCTTCGAACTGGTGATCCACGACGACGGCCTCGGCTTCGATCCCGCCTCGCCCGACTCCCGGCCCGGCGGCGGCAACGGCCTGCCTAACATGCGCGAGCGGATGCGGGGCATCGCCGCCCGCTTCGACTGCACCAGCCAACCCGGCGGCGGCACCCGGGTTTCCTTCCGCGTGCCCATCCCTTGAGCGCAATGCTGTCCAACATTTATGTAACAAGCGGGAGTAGATGTTGGCGAGGCGGGCCAATGCGGGCGCCCGGCCACGTGCGGAATCCAAATGGTTCTTTCATTCACTGTACGCTGAGTGAGGTGCGGGATGCCATTCTTTTTCAGCTAGGCGTGGAACAGCCGGTATCAGCGGAGCGGGCAGGTGTTCCAAGCGCGCTCAAGGCGGTGCCGCGCGAGCTGACGGAGGACGCGCATTACTTCAAGAGCGTGCGGACCGCGTCCACCTCAATCCGGCGCGCGCAGACCATGTCAACACACCTCGATGACCAACGAATTGAGGCGGTGCGGAAAGATCCAAAGATCCAGAATATCATCAAGAAGCATGAAAAAACTCTTATACCCAAGGACTGACCCTGTCCCCCAATGACAGATGAATGATTACCATGCTAAGGCCCCGTTCGATGCGAAAGAATGTGAATCCGTGTACTCTGACCCCATTTACTGACCCCATTTAAGGTGGATGGGATGCCGATGAAAGACGGGTCATTGGAAAAGACGAGTGACGAGCGGGGCGGGCCCACCTGGTCACCGGCTTCACGATGGGATTCTGTCAAAATTTGCACCCTGACCCCATTTTCAGCCGAGCGCCCCCCCTGTTCAAAAAGATGGAA